>ONVE01000241.1 GCA_900321215.1 uncultured Eubacterium sp.
AATTAAAAACCCTGCCGGATCATGATCACCATGGTCCGGCAGGGTTTATTATTTTATATATTTTATTATCCGTTAACCTTTGCAGGTGGATCCTGCTTTACGGTCTTTGCTGTCTCAGAGATTGCAGATACAAGTCCTGCAACACCTGCGATATCTGAAGGAATGATAAGCTTTGTAGCTCTTCCGTCAGCAGCCTTCATAAATGCATCCAGGCTCTTTATCGTAAGTACCTGATCTGTAGGAGAAGCCTCGTTCAGAAGCTTGATACCGTCTGCATTTGCCTTCTGTACTTCAACGATGGCCTGTGCATTACCTTCTGCCTTTCTGATCGTAGCTTCCTTCTCAGCTTCTGCTGCAAGGATCATTGCCTGCTTCTCAGCCTCGGCACGGAGGATCTTTGCTTCCTTCTCACCTTCTGCAACAAGGATAGCTGACTTCTTCTCACCTTCTGCACGAAGGATCTGCTCACGTCTTTCACGCTCTGCCTTCATCTGCTTCTCCATTGCTTCCTGGATAGCTGCAGGAGGCATGATGTTCTTAAGCTCTACACGGTTTACCTTGATTCCCCAAGGATCTGTTGCCTCATCAAGAGTAGCTCTCATCTTTGAGTTGATCGTCTCTCTTGAAGTAAGTGTCTGGTCAAGTTCAAGATCACCGATGATATTTCTAAGTGTTGTTGCTGTAAGATTCTCGATAGCTGCGATAGGATTCTCAACGCCGTAGCAGTAAAGCTTCGGATCTGTGATCTGGAAGAAGAGAACCGTATCAATTCTCATTGTAACGTTATCCTTTGTGATAACCGGCTGAGGAGGGAAATCCGCAACCTGCTCCTTCATCGAAACAACTCTTGCAACCTTATCAAAGAGAGGCATCTTAAGGTGAAGACCTGTCTGCCAGGTTCCTGTATAGGTTCCGAGTCTCTCGATAACGTACGCCTGTGCCTGCTTTACAACTCTTACCGAGCCGCAAATGAGTACTACAACAACGACTAAAATTGCAACTAATGCCGGATTCATAGTAATTACCCCTTTCTACATATAAAACACTGTCTGAATGATAAATCTGTATCAACTTACTGCTTAAAAATACTGTATCCCTGTTCCTACGGCTTCTTACAGATCAGCTTGGTTCCTGAGATCTCCTCAACCTCAAGATCATCTCCAACCTTGACCTGTCCTTCATAGCCGATACGCCATTCAACATCATTTATCCTGGTTACCGCTATACCCGGCTTATCGGTAAGCTTAAGTACCTTAACCTTAGTTCCTACAAGGCTCTGCGCATTTGTCGGAACCACATGAAGATTAAGTCTTCTCTTAGCGATAGGTCTGAGCAGAAATATCATTCCGGCGGAAACAACCATGAAAATGACAACCTGCAGCCACTCCGGTGCATCAAGTCCCGCCGCAAGCGCTGCGGCAGCAGCTCCTCCGGCAAACCATACTGTTGAAAGTCCGAGCGTAATGATCTCGATGACTATCATTATCGCAGCCAGGATAAGCCATGTCGTCGGGTTAAAACCAATATCCATCAGTCATCCCTCCTTTTAACCATTCACAAAGCTTTTTATCAGTCTCTGTAATAATTTATAAGACAGCCCTTCTTGATGATAGTTCTCTCATCGTCTGTAAGTGCTCCAAGGTGAAGAGTAAGTTCCTTCATATCCTTATTAACAACATACGCCTTGATGTCATCATTCTTTGTATCAAGCGCCTCAATGATATCAGGTACAAAGATGTAATCATCATTATCAAAGGCAAAGTCTTCATCTATAACAAATGGAAGCATACCCCAGTTGATAAGGTTTGAACGATATCTCTTGGTAGCATATTCCTTTGCGATATTTGCCCATCCGCCAAGAACCTTCTGGCATGATGCTGCCTGCTCACGAGCTGAACCGTCACCAGGCTTAACAGCAAATATTGTACTTCCTATACCAATCTCGCTGCCCTTAACGTCAGCGAACTTCTCTTTTAATGTATGAACAACTGTATGAAGCTCATCATTTATCTTGCAGAGCTTTTCGCCCTCTTCACGCTTAAGCTCTAATTCATGTATAGCCTTTGCTCTTCCAACATACTGAGGATCCTTACGTGAAAGTGTGAACTCAGCAAGTCCGAGAGGATTTGATCTGAATGATGAAGTCTCTCCTGAAGGGATAAGCTCATCTGTTGTTGTAACAGGATCATTTATAACTGATGCAACCTTAAGAAGTACGTGCTTTGTAAGCGCAGGCATTTCAGGCCAGTCCTTGATGTTCGGACCAAACTTGATCTCTGCTGATGGATCAGCCTTCTTGTATCCGTCATAAACTCTGTTATCATAGATCTTTCTGTCGAAGAAATATGTTGGTCCTGTAAACTCCACATCAAGATCTGTTGCTGCTGTAAGGAAGCCCTTATTAACAGCTGTAGCTGCGATCGAACGTGCATCCATAAGAGCAACTGATGAGATCTGACCGTTCTGTATCTTAGAGCCCTCTCTGTTAGGGAAGTTTCTTGTTGAATGTCTGATACTGAGTGCATTGTTGCCAGGTGTATCTCCTGCACCGAAGCAAGGTCCGCAGAATGCTGTCTTAACGATAGCACCTGTCTCAAGGAGATCAGCGATAGTACCGTTCTTTGCAAGCTGCATCATTATCGGTGTACTTGCAGGGTAAACAGAAAGTGTGAATTCATCATTTCCAATATACTTTCCACGAAGGATATCAGCTGCATCACAGATATTCTCATATCCGCCGCCTGCGCAGCCTGCGATGATTCCCTGCTCAACATAGAGCTTTCCGTCACGAACCTTGTCTGTAAGCTTGAATTCAACCTTTCCTGTAAGCTGCTTTCTGCCCTTCTCCTCTGTCTCATGAAGGATATCCATGAGGTTTGCATTTAATTCTTCTATAGTAAATGCATTGCTTGGGTGGAATGGCATAGCGATCATAGGCTTGATCTTTGAAAGGTCAACGTAGATAACGCCGTCATAATATGCAACACTGCCAGGATTCATTTCCTTATAAGCTTCTGGTCTGTAATGAACATCGAACCATCTTCTTGTCTCTTCATCTGTTCTCCAGATTGAAGAAAGACATGTTGTCTCTGTTGTCATTACATCTATACCGATACGGTAATCTGTAGAAAGCTTAGAGATTCCAGGTCCTACAAATTCCATTACCTTATTCTTAACATATCCATTTGCAAATGTAGCTCCGATAAGTGCGATAGCTACGTCCTGAGGACCAACGCCCTTTGCAGGCTCGCCGTCAAGATATACAGCTACAACGCCCGGACGTGCTACATCGTAGGTCTTGCCGAGGAGCTGCTTTGCAAGCTCGCCGCCGCCTTCACCGATTGCCATTGTACCAAGAGCACCGTATCTTGTGTGGCTGTCTGAACCAAGTATCATGGCACCGCACTCAGCAAGCTCTTCTCTTGCGTACTGGTGAATAACTGCCTGATGAGGAGGAACATAGATTCCGCCGTACTTCTTTGCACATGAAAGACCAAACATGTGGTCATCCTCATTTATGGTTCCTCCAACTGCACAAAGTGAGTTATGACAGTTTGTAAGCACATAAGGGATAGGAAACTCCTTAAGTCCTGAAGCCCTTGCGGTCTGAATGATGCCGACAAATGTGATATCATGTGATGTCATCTTGTCAAATTTGATCTTAAGGCCTTCCATATTTCCTGAAGTATTGTGTGCCTCAAGGATTCCGTAAGCCATAGTGTTCTTTGCAGCCTCTTCCTTTGATGTGCTGATGCCCTGCTCCTTGAGAGTGTGCTCAGCTGAAGCATCATCTGCAACAAGTGTTGTTCCGTTAAGAAGATAAGCTCCGCCGTCATAAAGTTTAACCATTTTTGTTTCCTCCAAGTTATATTAAAAATATAGTTTTCATAAATATATTATGAATAGAAATAACTATTGTATTATCCGCGTCCGGAAGAGTTTTAGCTTCCTATGACGCTGTATAACATATGGATTCATGTGGTTACTGCTTGTAAATATATTAACCGAATCCATATGCTTTTTCCATACCACTGTCCTTGCATTTTCTGTTATCTTTAGCATCATTTGCAACAGAAATTAGCAAAA
>ONVE01000205.1 GCA_900321215.1 uncultured Eubacterium sp.
AAGGAAGATGCTATCAAGAAGCTTATCGAAGTACCTATTAACGAGAACGGAAGTATCCCTTATGGATTTACAGGTGAGTTCGGAAGTGCAAGAGTTCTTCTGAAGTCAGCTCCTGAAGGTACAGGTATTATCGCCGGTGGTCCTGCACGTAGCGTGCTTGATCTTGCCGGATACAAGAACATCCGTACAAAGTCACTCGGTTCAAACAACAAGCAGAACGTAGTTCTTGCTACACTTGCCGGTCTTGCAAGCATTCAGGATCCAGCTGAAATTGCAAAGAAGAGAGGCAAGACTGTTGCCGAGATTCTTAAATAGGAGGCACGAAAATGGCAGATACAATTAAGGTAACACTCGTAAAATCACCTATCAGTGCAGTACCAAAGCACAGAAGAACTGTTGAAGCACTTGGACTTACAAAGATGCACAAGACAGTAGAGCTTCCTAACAATGCTGCAACTAAGGGTATGATTGCTCAGGTTAGTTATATGGTAAAGGTTGAGGAGTAAGGAGGACTAAAAAATGGATTTATCTACATTAAAGCCGGCTGATGGTTCTGTGACACGTGATGATTTCAGACGTGGTCGTGGACACGGTTCAGGTAACGGCAAGACTGCAGGTAAGGGACATAAGGGTCAGAAGGCTCGTTCAGGTGCTCCGAGACCTGGTTTCGAAGGTGGTCAGATGCCACTCTTCAGACGTATTCCTAAGCGTGGTTTCAAGTGCAGAAACACAAAGGAAATCGTTGCAATTAACGTATCAGAGCTTAACCGCTTCGATGATGGTGCAACTGTAACAACAGCTTCACTTATCGAAGAAGGTATAGTTAAGAACCCAAGAGATGGTGTAAAGATTTTAGGAAATGGAGAGCTTACAAAGAAGCTTACTGTTCAGGTAAGTGCAGCAAGCGCTAGCGCAGTAGAGAAGATCGAAGCAGCAGGCGGAAAATTCGAGGTGATCTAATATGTTAAAAACCCTCAGAGATGCGCTCAAGGTTAAGGAAATCAGAAGTGGTCTGATCTTTACATTATTCATTCTTATTATTGTAAGACTTGGATCAAACATTCCTACACCTGGAGTTGATACAGCAAGAATAGGTGATTTCATTAATAATGCACTTGGATCATCTGCAAGCAATCTGCTTAATTCACTTACTGGTGGATCAATTTCTCAGATGGCACTGTTTGCATTATCTGTTACACCATATATCACATCATCCATTATCATTCAGCTCCTCACGATTGCCATTCCGGCACTTGAGGAAATGCAGAAAGATGGTGAAGATGGTCGTAAGAAGATGACAGCTATCACAAGATTTGTGTCAGTTGCTCTCGCAATCATTCAGAGTTCGGGTCTTGCAATAAGCTTTAGAAATGCAGGACTTCTTTATAGCAAGTCGGCGTTGACTGTTATAATCGTAATCATTTCACTTACAGCCGGATGTACATTTGTTATGTGGCTTGGTGAAAGAATTACAGAAAGAGGAATCGGTAATGGTATTTCCATTATCCTCCTCATCAACATCGTTTCAAGAATGCCTCAGGACTTTATGAGTCTCTATGAGATGTTCGTTAAGGGCAAGGATGTTGTTCACATGGTAATGGCTGCTGCAATTATCATTGCGATAGTTGTTCTTACAACAGTTCTTACTATATTACTGAATGAAGCTATCAGAAAGGTTCCTGTATCATATGCACAGAAGATTCAGGGACGTAAAAACGTAGGTGGTCGTCAGACACATATTCCTATCAAGGTTAATACAGGAAATGTTATGCCTATCATCTTTGCTTCAACACTTATGTCTATACCTACAATTATTATTAATTTCTTTAATATCAGGGTAGAGAATCCGGTTGGAGCTAAGATACTTGAAGGACTTAATCAGAATAACTGGTTCAGACCGGGTTACCCATGGGCTTATATCGGACTTGCAGTTTATATCCTTCTTGTTCTGTTCTTTGCATATTTCTATACATCGATTTCTTTCAATCCGATGGAAATTGCAAACAACATCAAAAGAGGTGGTGGATTTGTACCGGGTATAAGACCTGGAAAGCCGACACAGGATTACCTTAACAATATACTTAATTACATCGTCGTTATCGGTGCTGTCGGACTTATAATAGTTGCAATTATCCCAATCTTCTTCAACGGAAGATTTGGTGCAGATGTATCTTTCGGTGGTACATCACTCATCATCGTAAGTGGTGTTATAATAGAGACTATTAAGCAGATGGAATCTAAGATGATCGTAAGAAATTATAAGGGATTCTTAAGTTAAAATATTAGCCGCATCGAATGGAGGGCGGAAATCCGCTCTTCATAGAGGCGGCTTAAAGTCGTTATTGTTCGAAAAAGGAGACATCTTATGAAAATAATAATGCTTGGAGCACCTGGTGCCGGAAAAGGTACACAGGCTGACATGATTGCTAAGAAGTATAATGTGCCACACATTTCCACAGGAGATATCTTCCGTGCAAATATCAAAAACGGTACAGAACTTGGCAGAAAAGCAAAGGATTATATGGACAAGGGACTTCTTGTTCCGGATTCACTGGTTGTAGATCTTGTTATTGACAGAATCCATGAGGATGATGCAAAGGACGGTTATGTTCTTGATGGTTTCCCAAGAACTATTCCACAGGCTGAAGCTCTTGACAAAGCTTTAACAGAAGCCGGCGAGTCGATTGATTATGCCATAAATGTGGATGTTCCTGATGAGAATATAGTAAGACGTATGTCAGGAAGACGCGCATGCCTTAAATGCGGAGCTACATATCATATAGTATATAATGCTCCAAAGACAGAAGGAGTATGCGATTCCTGTGGATCTGAACTTGTTCAGAGAGAAGATGATAAGCCTGAAACAGTTCTTAACAGACTTTCGGTTTATCATAAGGAAACACAGCCACTTATAGATTATTATACAGAGAAGGGCAATATCAAAGACGTTGACGGAACAAAAGATCTGAACGATGTATTTGCTGATATTGTAGCAATTCTCGGTTAATAACATAGATGACTGATTTAATGAGGTGAGTGTATGTCTAAAGCAGATGAAATAGAGTGCGAAGGAGTTGTAGTTGAAAAACTCCCAAATGCAATGTTTAAGGTTGAACTTGAGAACGGACATGTGATCCTTGCACATATAAGCGGCAAGCTCAGAATGTACTATATCAAGATTCTTCCAGGAGATAAAGTAACTGTAGTTCTTTCTCCTTATGATCTTACTAAGGGAAGAATTGTTTGGAGAGCTAAGTAACTCGAAAAGTCATTTTAAAAATACACTTGCATTTTGTCTATTTATTTGATAGAATGTTGCTTCGCAAGCCAACGGGATAACTATGCGCTGTTTTAGGTGCATTTCGTAGGCTTGAATGAAGTGAGGAAAAAGTGACTTCTCATGGAAAGGAGAGTATTTTAATGAAGGTACGTGCATCAGTAAAACCAATTTGCGATAAGTGCAAAGTCATTAAAAGAAAAGGCAGAATACTTATTATCTGCGAAAATCCAAAGCACAAGCAGCGTCAGGGCTAATAACCCGGCCGATTCATGAGGAGATATACCAGGCGATTAGCCCGCCTAATAGATATATCCCTTTGGTGCAAATGCTGATATTATTCCATATCAGTTCT
>ONVE01000203.1 GCA_900321215.1 uncultured Eubacterium sp.
ACTGCTGATCACAGCATTAATAGTTATATTTATCTTCCGAAACAGGGCGCTTAAGCTTGAGCAGGAGGAAAAGGTACGCTGGCTCATTGATCATGATCCGTTGACAGGCGCACTTAGTCTGGATGGTTTCAGGAAGAAGGCGGAGAGTCTTATCCGCAAACATCCGGATATTCCATATCTGCTTTCGTATGTAAATATCAAGAATTTCAAATTCATAAATGACAGCTTCGGAATGAAGGCGGGTGATGAGCTGCTTCAGTTCTGGCTTAAGAAAACACAGGAAACCTTGTCTGAAGAGGAAGCGGTATGCCGTATTGAAAGTGATCATGTAGCGGTACTGCGTTACGCCGGAGGAGACGAAAAAGTCAGTTGGGATGATAAAAATGTCATAGATTCCGTGAGAGATTATTTTGCTTCAAGGGGTAAGGAACACCGTGTCCAGATATGCGGTGGTTTATATTTCCTTACGCCTGAGGATTATCATGTAATAGATGTTGATCATATGCTGGACTATGCGCGAGTGGCAGAGGAGAAGGTCAGGGAGACACGTAAGGACGGCTATGAGTTCTATAACCCTGAACAGTGGGAAAGGGGCAAGAAGGTTGCCGAGGTTGTTGGACGCCTTCCAAATGCAATCAAAACCGGCGAGATCCAGGTTTGGTATCAGCCGCAGGTGGATTACAAGACCGGAGAGATCAATGGTATGGAAGCTTTATGCCGCTGGAACCACGCGAAGCTTGGCTGGATACCTCCTTCTGATTTTATACCGGAGCTTGAGGAGTCCGGACTGATATATGAACTGGACAGCTATGTCTGGGAGAAGGTTTGCCAGGATCTTAAGCGCTGGAATGATCAGGGCATTCATCGTTCTGTATCGGTAAATGTATCACGAAGCGATATCCGTACTGACAGAGACATTCCGGGACAGTTTAAACAGCTTATTGAGAAATACGGACTTTCGACTGATCAGCTGAGAGTAGAGATCACGGAGACTGCATTTGCGGAGCATCCGGAGTTTTTGACAGAGACTACGGTTAAGCTTAGAGAATTGGGCATTCAGATTGAAATGGATGACTTTGGAAGCGGTTACTCTTCACTGCATATGCTGAAGGAGGTTTACGTTGACCGCATCAAGCTCGACTACAATTTCCTTACCGGTAAAGGCGATATAGAGAGGGGCAAGACCATAGTCGGTTATATGATACAGATGGTCAAGGATATTGGAATGGAAATGATCGTTGAAGGCGTAGAAACAAAAGAGCAGGCGGATTTTCTTCTGAATAAGGGCTGCTCTGAAATGCAGGGTTACTATTTCTATAAACCAATGTCTGTGAAGGTTTTTGAGAGCCTCAAATAGCGTATATTCAGGCTATTCAAGTCCCAGCAGATGTGCTATAAGCCTGTAATCTGAAAAATACGTCATGCTGGCAATTCTGTGAGAGGTGTTATTTACCGTGATCAGCATGCAGTCATTTTTTACAGAGTTATAGTAGAGATATGAATATGAGAAAACATCCAGCTGGTTCTGGCCGATCTTTACAGAATCCTCGGACTGAAAGCTGGTATGATGGTACGCTTCAAGCTCAGGCTGATTTATAGCCATGTTATAGAAGCGGTATTTACGTGAAGATGTGTTTACGCCAATCTTCCTTCCGTCGATGTAAATGATATTCAGCGTTCCGTTGGTGTGAACGGTGACATTTTCTCCGAGGGTGAATGGCAGCTCGGCAAGGATGGAATTATCTTCATGGAAGGTGGTTTCGGTATTCTGGGCAATCTTAAATTCAGTCATACGAAGAAGAGTGGTGACGTCACGACCCTTTGACTGGATGACGTAAGCAACACCCTGATTTATGATAAATACGATTATTACGGCGACCACGATGCCAAGCATTTTTGAGAAAAATTTAAAAAGATTGCGCAGGAATTTACCTGAGTCCGAATACTGGGAGAGCGCTTCGATACGTATTTCCTTTGAATTCGGGAGTTCGACTTCCTTGCCCTTGAAAAGACTGATCACGAGGTGTATAAGCTTCGTGATCTTTTTTGTAAGGTATCCCTGGAGCACAAGAAGCAGAACGATACAGCAGGATACGGTCATTGTGACGGTCGGATCGATCTCAACGATATTGAGCTGGTGGATCAGCTCGTAGAGAAGCCCCATGAGAAGGAGCCATTTGAAGAGGGTAAGCATAATGAAGGCGAGAAGAGAATACTCTGATTTTTTCAGATCCCTGAAGCTTACATCCTCGTAGGTCTGGCCGGTAACGATCTTTCTGACGCCTGCAGTAAGGCTGTCACTGACTATGATGTATGCGACCATGGCGATAAGGACCTTAATGACATAACTTCCAATGGATCCCTGATTGTCATGGATCCATGCTTTGAATACGCTGAGAGCCTGTTTGAAAATGTCGCTGATAGCATCAAACATAGGCATTTTCCCTTCCTTATCATTAGTTTCCCGGTACCATTTTGCATACTTTATAAAGACACAGATATTATACCATTTTTTAATGCCAAAATATATTAATTAGGCGCTTTTTATGTAAAAAATCTTCACAAAAAAACTCCCTCAGAGCATTGGCATAAAGCCTTGCTTTGAGGGAGAAATATTTATAATGTGGATTGCTGCATTTTATATAAAATCACAGCATTATATACTTACATTTCTTTAACCTTCTGGTATTCTTCAATGATCTCATCATCCGGTGC
>ONVE01000202.1 GCA_900321215.1 uncultured Eubacterium sp.
CACATATCTTCCAACAATCTTGATACCATTTTCATCATACAGTGTTTTGCCGCCAATATCAGCAGTAGTATCCATATCTGAAAATGATGAAGTCTTGATCGTTACCGGATCAAGCTTTTTTATCGTACTGAAGGTATCCGGATCAAGGATTTTAAAATAAATCTCTACCTTTCCGATATTATCGATTCCCGCCGCATTTAACTCATTCGACGAAAGCTTTATAGTATCCTTAGCTTTCTTGCCTGCCGCTACATCGCATGAGAAAATGTCAAAGATCATATAATCATTAACTATAGTTGCATCACACTGGATTATGATATTTTTATCTGTTGTATTTTCAATCTCAACATCAATACCATATCCCCAGATCTTGTCATTTTTGATTCCCTTGGCGATACATTTCACTCCGTCTGCATCAAAAAGCGTCATTTCGTTTATAGTCGGTTCATTATTCTTCTGTGTTGATGCCTCGGATGCTGAAGATGATTTCTGCGTTTCTGTTCCCAGTTCAGTCTTCTCCGGTCTCTCAACGCTAACTATATCATCTTTATCTTTTTTATTGGTTCCGGCTGCCCCCGCCCCTCCTAACACAATAATTATTATCAGCCAGAACCATATTTTTTTATAAAATGGTTTCTTCATATATCCTACCTCACTTTCTGTTTGTTTTCTTACTTAATCTTACACCATCCCCAATTATTTTTGGTATGCACGGTGCATACAAACAGAAAAAAACCGTGCAGGTTTCGCCCTTCTGGCGATTCCCGCACGGTCATCACAATATAATAAGCCTATTTAAATAAACCACTTTATATTAAACTGTCTGATCACTCTTCATTTGGCATCTTCCAACCAAAATGATTTGTGTGAAGAAGCTGCTCTGAAAGCTCGCCTACAGGCTCTCCCAGGAACTCTTCATAAAGCTTCTTGATATCAGGATTTTCATGGCTGTAACGAAGCTCCATCTTCTCATCAATGTCATGGAGATGCTGTCCACGGCTGAAACGGCGATCGATATCATCCTTATGAACAGGCTGTCCGCCACCGCCGGAGCATCCGTTAGGGCAAGCCATGATCTCAACGAAATCATACTTAACCTGTCCCTTTACGATAGCACGGCAGAGCTTATCAGTATTTGCAAGTCCACTGGTAACAGCGATACGAACCTTTGTACCGTTAAGATCATATTCAGCCTCTCTCCAAGGCTTGTCGCCTGCTTCGCTGCTGCTGATCTCATGAAATGCTGACGGATCCGGCTTCTGTCCTGTTACAAAGAATGCTGCAGTACGAAGAGCTGCTTCCATAACACCACCGGTAACACCGAAGATAACGCCCGCACCTGAGAAATCCTGCATAAGAGAATCAAACTCAGATTCCTCTATACGATCGATCGGTACGTTCTGTACCTTTGTAAGGCGCATAAGCTCACGGGTTGTAAGAACGATATCAACGTCCTTAACTCCATTTTTACCATACATTGTAGGAAGATCACACTCTGTCTTCTTAGCAACGCAAGGCATAACAGAAACTACGCAGATATTTTCAGGAGCAACTCCTATCTTCTCAGCGTAAAATGTCTTCATTATCGCACCGAACATCTGCTGAGGGCTCTTTGCTGTTGAAAGCTGTCCAACAAGCTCAGGATAATGAGTCTTAACGAAACGAACCCAGCCCGGGCAGCAGCTTGTGAACATAGGATACTTTGCAAGGTCTCCTGATGTAAATCTCTTGAGGAATTCTGTTCCTTCCTCCATGATAGTAAGGTCTGCTGAGAAGCAGGTATCAAATACATAATCAAATCCGAGATTTCTGAGTACGCCTGCAAGCTTCTTAACTGTAGCTTCCTCTGAAGTAAGTCCGCAGGATTCTCCCCATGCTGCTCTTACAGCAGGTGCAATCTGAACGATAGTTGTAATATTTGGATTCTCAAGAGCATACAGAACCTTCTCTGTATCATCTCTCTCACGAAGAGCGCCGACAGGACACTGAACTATACACTGTCCGCAGGCTGCACAGTCGGTCTGCTCGATCTTTCTGTTACCTGATACGCCTACTCTTGTTCTTCCACCGGTACCGATGAGATCCCAGATCTTTACGCCCTGTACCTTCTCGCATACAGATACGCAGCGCATACACTTTATACATTTCTTTGCATCACGGATAAGAGGAAATTCTCCGTTCCACTCTGCAAGCTTACCC
Organism: uncultured Eubacterium sp.; assembly: GCA_900321215.1. Taxonomy (GTDB): domain Bacteria; phylum Bacillota; class Clostridia; order Lachnospirales; family Lachnospiraceae; genus Eubacterium_Q. The sequence continues at coordinate 2,200 of ONVE01000202.1, forward strand.
TCAGGAAGATCCATCGGATAAGGATTCTCTATAAGATTAAAATCTCTTGCCAGTGACTGAAGCTGACAGTTGTCATTTCTTGCACACATTGCGCAGTGTCCGTCATGCTGGCTCATAAGAAGGCTGAGGTTAGTCCTGCATGCGCTTCTTACACGAAGTGAATTTGTGATGATGTTCATTCCTTCCTGAACCTTTGTGATACATGAAGGAACAAGCTTGTCCTCACCCTCTATCTCAACGCTGCAAAGTCTGCAGGCGCCGATCTCATTGATCTCCTTAAGATAACAGAGGTGTGGGATTTCTATTCCGGCTGACTCTGCAGCAGCCATAATGGTTGTTCCTTCCGGAACATTAACCGGCACATGATTGATCGTTACATTTACCATTCCTGCTTCCTCCCTCCTCTGAATAAGCCGTAGCCGAATCTGTCGCATCTGAGACAGCGGCTGCACTCCTGATGAGCCTCTTCACAGCTCATTCCGTTTGTTACAAGGCCAAAGTCGCCAGAGATATTCTCAATGTCTCTGCTGGTCTGTGATACACGTCCGCATGGCGGAGCGTTGTTAAGGTGTGGTTCCGGAACAGGAATATCTTTAAGTATCTTATGATCAAATCCAAGGAAGCTGTCAATGTTGTCTGCAGCAACCTTACCTGCAGAAACTGCAAGGATAACAGTTGCAGGACCTGATACAGCATCACCGCCGGCGAATACATTTCCGCTTCCCGGTACAAAGCTTGAAAGCTCTGCCTGAATAGCGCCGCGGCGTGTCTTCATTCCGCTCTTCTCAAATGGCTGAGAATGGATAGACTGTCCGATAGCAACTACAATATAATCACAAGGGATCCTTACAAGATCCTTATCTGCCTTTGCTACAGAAGGACGTCCGTCGCTTCCTACCTTGCTGATGATCTGTGGCTGTACATGGATAGCTACAGCATTTCCTTCAGCATCAAGCTCTATATGATCCGGTGCGTGAAGCGTGAGAAGCTCTGCTCCTTCCTTCTCTGCATCACGGATTTCTTCTTCAAGTGCTGTCATATCATCAACACGTCTGCGGTAAACGCAGGTAACGTGTGCTGCACCGAGACGAAGGCTTGTACGTGTAGCGTCCATGGCAACATTTCCGCCTCCGACAACTACAACACGTTTACCTGAAAGATCAGGTCCGTTGCCTTCTCCGACGCTTCTAAGCATCTTAACTGCGCTGACTACATTTGGTGCCTGCTCTCCTTCGATTCCGAGCTTTCTGTCATCATGCGCACCTATGGAAATGTAAACTGCGTCATATTCTGCCTTAAGTGCTTCAACAGTAATATCATCACCTATATTTGTATTAAGCACTGTCTTGACGCCTGTATTTAAAATGTACTTTATATCTCTGTCGAGTATATCCTGAGGAAGTCTGTAATCAGGAATACCGTAACGAAGCATACCTCCAAGCTTTGGACGCTGCTCGTATACAGTTACTTCGTGACCCATAAGCTGAAGGAAATATGCCGCTGTAAGTCCGCCAGGACCTCCACCGACAACTGCAACCTTCTTGCCTGTTGGCTCTGCTATGGTCGGAAGAATCTTATCCTCCGAATGATCAACTGCATATCTCTTGATGCCGCAGATATTTACAGCATCATCAACCATATGACGTCTGCATCTTGCTTCACATGGATGCTCGCATACGTAGCCGCATACTGAAGGGAAAGGATTGTCCTTTCTGATAAGGCTTACTGCCTCTTCATTTTTGCCGGCCTTTACAAGAGCAATATATCCAGGAATATCCACATGTGCCGGACAGGCTGTCTGGCATGGGATTGTCTGCTCAAGTCCATAGTTGCAGGTTCCGCTTTCGATGTGCTGTATAAAATCATCACGGAAGCCCTTAATACCGCGAAGTACCATCTCCGCAGATTCATATCCTATAGCACAGTCTGCAGTATCTCTTATCATCGTTGCAGTGTGCTCAATAAGCTGAATGGTGTCCATATCAGCAGTACCGTCAAGTATAGATTCGAGGAGCTTTTCAATCTGTCCGAGTCCAACACGGCATGGTACACATTTACCACAGCTCTGTGAATGACACATTCTCAAAAAGCTGAGCGTCATGTCTACAGGACAAAGTCCTAGCGGACTAGATGAAACACGGCGTTCGATGTCTCTGTATAGACCATCCAGCACCTTCTGCCCCTGCACAGGTGATTCAATCTTTAATCTTTCCATTGTTCCTCCCTTTATTAGTTCCCAGTCAATCTGATATTACCATGAGGAAAGATTGTAAGCGTTTACATTTCGCTCATCAATATATCCTCATCTTTTCCACATGCTTTAAATGTAAGCGTTTACATTATAACCTTTACAGTATAATATTTCAAGCATTAATTTAAACAATATATAATAATTTTGCCGTTTCTGTCAGAAAGCCTTAAAGCTGCGTAAGTTGAAAGGTACTGTAGACATAAAAATTAATAAATGCTATAATCATACTCACTAAAAAAAGGCGGATAACAAAATGTGGATAGCAGATAACTGGAAAGATTATGAAATATTAGATACATCATCAGGCGAAAAGCTTGAGAGATGGGCAGACTATATACTGCTCCGTCCGGACCCGCAGGTTCTCTGGAACACACCAAAGCGGATAAAGGAATGGAAGAAGCTGAACGGTCATTATCACAGAAGTGAGAAAGGCGGCGGAAGCTGGGAATTCTTCGACCTTCCGGAGGAATGGACGATAAACTACTCTCTTCCCGAGATTGCCGGAGACAAGGCTCACAGCGAGCTTACCTTCCATCTGAAACCATTTTCTTTTAAGCATACCGGTCTCTTCCCTGAGCAGGCAGTAAACTGGGACTGGACCTACAGCCTTATCAGAAAAAGGATCAATGAAACAGGAAAAAATGTTAAAGTCCTCAACCTCTTTGCTTATACAGGCGGTGCTACTCTCGCGGCAGCTGCTGCAGGTGCAGCCGTTACCCACGTCGATGCGTCAAAGGGCATGGTAGGCTGGGCAAAGGAAAATGCAGCCTCATCCGGACTTTCGGACGCCCCTATAAGGTGGCTTGTCGATGACTGCAAGAAATTTGTTGAGAGGGAAATACGAAGAGGCAACCATTACGATGGCATCATCATGGATCCTCCTTCATACGGAAGAGGTCCTAAGGGCGAGATCTGGAAGATGGAGGACAGCATCTACGAGCTGGTTCAGCTGACAGCAAAGCTTCTCTCTGATGATCCACTCTTCTTCCTTATCAATTCATATACCACAGGTCTTGCACCTTCCGTACTGACATACATTATGTCAACCGAAATAATTCCGGAGCACGGCGGCAGTGTTGAAAGCAGTGAGATCGGTCTTCCGGTCACAGCTACAAATCTTGTACTTCCTTGCGGTGCCAGCGGAAGATGGCAGAAATAAAAAAAATATTATTGAAAAGTTTTTTGCAATTCTTTTCATAAACGTAAATAGTGCCCCGGCGGGTCCGTTCAGTTGTATTTCTCTACAAATGAGTGAACCCACCGGGGCACCTTATTTAAAATATTTCAAGGTAATGCTCTTACCATACTCTCTCTTCGATAGGAAGATATTCTTTATGTTTTCCGACATACTTATATGCCGGTCTGATGATCTTACCGTTATTTACCAGCTCTTCTATTCTGTGAGCTGACCATCCCGGAATACGTGCTATAGCAAAGATAGGTGTGAAAAGCTCCATAGGGATCTTAAGCATTGTATATACAAAGCCGCTGTAAAAGTCTACATTTGCACAGACAGGCTTCTGCATATTTCTCTTCTCCATGATAAGCTCTCTTGCAATATTCTCCACTCTCTCATAGAGCTCGAATTCCTTTGTCATTCCCTTCTCTTCAGAAAGCTTTCTTGCAGCATCCTTAAGGATGACAGCTCTCGGATCTGAGATTGAATAAACCGCATGGCCCATACCATAGATAAGTCCCGAACCGTCAAAGCCCTTCTTGTCAAGGATATCATTCAGATAATTCTTAAGCTCCTTCTCGTTCTCCCAGTCTGATACATGAGATTTGATATCTCCGAACATCTGCTGAACCTTAAGGTTAGCACCACCGTGTCTAGGTCCCTTCAGTGAACCGAGTGATGCAGCTACTGCCGAATATGTATCTGTATGTGAAGATGTAACAACGTGTGTTGTAAATGTAGAGTTATTTCCGCCGCCGTGATCTGCATGAAGCACGAGACAGATATCAAGAACCTTGGCCTCAAGATCAGTATATTTTGTATCTGATCTGAGCAGTCTTAAAATATTCTCTGCTGTCGAAAGATTTGGCTTCGGTCTATGAATTATAAGGCTCGAATCAAGGAACTTATGTCTGTAGCTCTGATATCCGTAAGCTGCAATAAGCGGGAATCTTGCTATAAGTCCGAGGCACTGCTCAAGTACATGTCTTACCTCGATATTGTCCGGATCTCTGTCGTAAGAATAAAGAGTAAGCACGCATCTCTGCATCGTGTTCATTATATTTGCACTAGGAGTCTTCATGATAACATCTCTGTTGAAGTCTGTCGGAAGCTCTCTCAGTTCACCTATAACATCCATGAACTCCTTAAGCTGCTGCTTGGTAGGAAGCTCACCGAAGAGAAGAAGGAAAACTATCTCCTCAAAACCTCTCTTGGTTCCCTTGAAACCACCGATAAGATCAGCTATCTCGTATCCCTGATAATACAGTTCGCCCGGAATTGCAATACGCTGTCCGTTCTCTTCCTTAAAGCCTGTAACATCTGAAATCTCTGTGAGACCTGTAAGAACTCCTTTACCATTGGAATCTCTCAGTCCTCTCTTAACGTCATATTTTGAATACAGTCTCTGATCTATCTTACCCGAATCCGCGCAGAATTCGACATATTTATCAACCAGCTTATTGAAGTCTTCATTACTGAACATAAGTTAAGTCTCCTTTGTCTCTTTATCTACTTGCTTTTTGTCCGGTTCAAAATCTATGATACACCTTTCAAATGCATTTATTACTTTGGTATCTTTATATGAGTACTGCTGAACGTACTGTCTGCCATAGGTTCTGTGAACATGTCCATGGATGAAAAGCCCCGGACTGTATTTGTCCAGTATTTTATAAAAGCACTGAAAACCTCTGTGCGGAAGATCCTCGCCGTCATGAAGATTATACGCAGGTGAATGTGTCACCAGAATATCCACTCCATGGTTTTTCATCAGCTTAAGCCTCATTTTTCTGACTCTTCTGGCCATATCCTTTTCGGTATACTGATGAAGAGATTCCTCGCCCATATTATACTTCATGCTTCCGCCAAGTCCAAGTATCCTTAC
>ONVE01000201.1 GCA_900321215.1 uncultured Eubacterium sp.
AAGGTGTTATGCGCGTGTATTTCTCCTGTTACTATCTCTCCTGCTGCTGACTCTATAACAGTATCTGTTAATAATGCTTCAACCGGATAATCAGCGTCTGCCGAAAGGTTTGCAACAGTGATATGAACCTTGCCGTCCTTATCAACCGAAACAGATTCACTGAGATTCGGAACCTTGAACTCCTCTGCAAGTCCTATTTTCTCTGTCTCAACAGAGCTTTCAACAAGATCTGCATCCTGATGAGCCTTATACAGGTCAAATACATGGTAGGTCGGAGTAAGTATCATTTTCTCTCCATCTGTAAGGATAACAGCCTGAAGCACATTTACGAGCTGTGCAATGTTAGCCATCTTGATCCTTCTGCTGTGCTTGTTGAAGATATTAAGAGTAACGCCGGCTACAAGCGCATCTCTTATGGTATTCTGCTGATACAGAAATCCCGGATTTGTTCCCGGCTCACAGTCATACCATGTGCCCCACTCGTCTACGATCATTCCGACCTTGTTCTCTTTATCATATTTATCCATAACGCATTCCTGCGCATTTATGGCGTATTCTATATCAAGCGCCTTATAAAGCGTTGTGTACCACTCCTGCTCTGTAAAGTCTGTAGCGCTTCCCTTATGCTCCCAGGTACCCGGAACAGTGTAATAATGAAGCGACAGTCCATCCATAAAACCATGGAGCTCCTTCGGAGATCTGAAGCAGATATCCATTACTGTATCTGACCACTCAAAATCTGTTCCGTTTGCGCCGCAGCAGATCTTACTTATAGGCTTTTCCCAGTTATAAGTTCTGACATAAGTCTGGTATCTGCGATACAGATTTGCATAGTATTCAGGAGTCATATTTCCGCCGCAGCCCCAGTTTTCATTTCCTACTCCGAAATAGTCCACAGTCCATGGTTCCTTATGTCCGTTCTCTGCTCTAAGGTCTGCCATAGGAGACACGCCGTCAAATGTCATATATTCAACCCACTCGCTCATCTCCTGAACGGTGCCGCTTCCTACATTTCCATTGATGTAATTCTTGCAGCCAAGCTGTCTGATGAGCTCCATATACTCATGAGTTCCGAAGCTGTTGTCCTCTAAGACTCCGCCCCAGTGAGTATTTATCATCTTCTTTCTCTTTTCCTTAGGACCGATTCCGTCCCTCCAGTGATACTCGTCCGCAAAGCAGCCGCCCGGCCATCTGAGGACAGGTATTTTAATATTCTTAAGTGCCTCTACAACGTCATTTCTCATTCCGTTTGTATTCGGTATATCGCTGTTTTCTCCTACAAATACCCCTTCGTAGATACATCTTCCCAGATGCTCTGAGAAATGCCCCTGTATCTCCGGATTGATATGACTGATCTTATGCTTTGGATTGATATAAAGCTTATACATAATCTTCTCTTTTCCTCCGTTTCCCTTCTCTCTAAAGAATTCCACACACCCTGCGCTGACCACCTCACCGGCCGCTCAGCTTACGCTTCCTACAGTGCAGTCATTCTGCCGGCCGCTCAGCTCATACTTTCTGATGCACATGCATTTTGCCGCCTCGGCGCCGAAAAAAAAAAGTATTTTCCGAGGCTATACGTGTTAAATTTTACTTTAAGACGTTTAGCCCCGTCAATACCCTGCATTGAATGCGGAAGTTTTTCATTTCCACTGATTAAAAGTATACTACAGCCGATATAATTTAATACCCGAAAAATTCCAAAAAAATACCCTGCACATCCTACAATGATATACATTCTCTCAGCAGCCCCGGCCGATAAGACGCATATTTATGGCTTAAGACAGAACGTGAGGCAGATAACTGCCCCTGTTTCCTGCTAAATCCATGAATTTTTAGTCATTTTATATATATAAATCTTAAGAATTATATGGTATACTTATTCTATTATCGGGATTATTCAGGTTCCTTATGAACCATTTGTAACTACGGACTTTTACTATTCGGGAAAGGGGAATGATATGGCAGGTAATTCAGAAAAAATTTCATTTTCACAACTTGCCCTTTCTTTGGCTAATGATTATTCAAGCATATATGTTATTGATACAAAAGATGACAGTTATGTAGAATATGTTTCTGATAAAGAAAAAAACAGCCTCAGTATTGTTTCTTCAGGAGAGGACTTTTATGCCGACGTCAAGGTAAACTGCCCAAAATACGTATGGCCGGATGACCAGGAGTATTTTCTCAGCATGTTCCGTAAAGAGAAGGTAATAGATGCACTGAAGAATAATAATTCACTCTTCATAAATTACAGACTGAATATTGACGGTGCTCCTCAGTACTACTGTCTTAAAACTATCAGAGGCTTCGACGATACTATAATCATCGGAATTCAGAATGTTGATGAACAGAAAAGACGTGAATACGAGGCAGAATCCTACTCTCAGATAGCTAATGCATTAGCAAGCCGTTATGAGGTTATTTACTATGTAAATACCGAAACAAATGCCTACACCCAGTACGCCTCAAGTGAACAGTACGCCCGCCTTGGAACGACAAAAAGCGGAGACGATTTCTTTACCGATGCAGCAAGTGATATTACAAAATATCTTCATAAAGACGATATCCCGCGTATGCTGTACGAGATCGATAAGGAGCATCTTCTCAGGCATCTTGCCCAGAGCGGTTCGATAACCTTTAATTATAAGCAGATGCTCGGTCAGCAGTATCAGTATGTAAGTATGATCGTTGTCCGTCCGAAAAATGATAACACTCATATCGTTATAGGTGTTTTAAATACTGACGTACAGACAAGGCGTGTCCAGTCAATAACAGCCGAGAACAAAACATTTGGAGAGATCTCTATGGCCCTCGCACAGAAGTACGAGGTTATTTATCATATAAATATAGAGACCAATCAATATACAGAATATAATGCTGGCGAAAAATACGCAAAGCTTCAGCCGGGAACCAGCGGAAATGACTTCTTCGCAGATACAGAGAAGAATCTTAAGCACGATATCTTCCCTGATGATTATCCAAAGATGGCTGTTGCCATGAAGAAGGAAAATCTCCTTGCCAGTCTCAGCGAAACAGGAAAAAATGTACTTAATTACAGACTGATTGTAGATGGACGCCCTCAGTATGCGTCTCTTATTGCTGTACGCCCTAGGGTTGATTCCAAGAATCTCATCATTGCCGTAGCTAATATTGATTCAGCCAAGCGTATGGAGATGAAGTATGAGGAGGCTCTGGATAACGCATTGGATATTGCGCATACCGACGATCTTACAGGTGCCAAGAATAAGCGTTCCTACGTTCAGACGGAAACATATATAGATAAAGATATTACCAACAGCTGTGCCCGTTTGTTTGCGATCGTTGTTTTTGATATAAACGGTCTTAAGAATGTAAATGATACCCAGGGTCATAATGCCGGTGATAAATACATTCAGGATGCATATTCAATGATAACCGATACATTTAGGAACAGTACGATTTACCGTATCGGTGGAGATGAATTTGTGGCTATTCTGACAGAAGATGATTATGAAAACCGCTTCGCACTTATGGATAAGTTTGAAGAAGCTCAGAAAGTCAATCTGAAGGAAGGAAAGGTTACCCTTGCCTATGGCATCTCAGACTACAGCCCATATGCAGACCTTAAGGTTCAGGACGTTTTTGAACGTGCCGACGATCTGATGTATCTGAATAAGGCTCAGTATAAAAAGATCACTCGTAAGAATCTTTTGGTTCCTGAGAGCACCACAGGTGAGACTGATTATGACAAGAATTTTGCTATTCTTTTCCAGAACCTTATTTCAGCTATGAATGATCTGAATAATATAAATGTCAGACTTATCGAGGAGCTTCTGATCAAGATAAGTACACTACTGCGTTTATCGAAGGGTGTCACAAGAGTTTACAGGAATCCGGAAGCTGAGGCCAAGGATTCCGGCGAAACACTTAAATGCTTTGATCTGGGTATACCTGATGAACTGATCATGGTCCGCAGAGTTGTAACCAGTATCATGTCTGTAGCTACCATTTCTATCTATATGTCACCTGACGAACCTCCACTTACCGAGGATGAGAAATGGAGGGTTGATCTTGTTGCACGTACTATCATTAACTTCGTAAGCAAAAACAGAATGAGCAACCTTGTTACAGAGCTTACCTACTATGATGACAACGGCTATAAGAACTTAAGAAGCTTCCAGCATCAGATTCAGAGATGCATAACCGACGGATCTATCAAGGGAAAGACTGCATTTCGTTATAATCTTCGTCATTTTACTCTTGTTAATCAGGAGTTTGGCAGAAAAACCGGCGATATAGTTATGAAGAATCACTATAACACGCTGACCGGCATTATCGGTCAAGACGGTATATTATGCCGTCTTGGCGGTGATAACTTTATGGGATACTGTGATAACACAGTGCTGGGTAATGTACTCACTTATCTTACCGAGGCTACTGTTTTATATGACAGGAACGATGGCAAATGCATAAATATTACTTCAACTGTCGGAGTTTACACTATTTCTGCAACTGAAAGAATCCCTGCACTCGGCGAAATCCTTGAGCATATCATAACCGCATTTTCAGCAGCTCAGAGCGGCGGAAAAGACAGAGTAGTCTTCTACAATAAATCCCTTGTTGTAAATAAGGAAAAGAGCATGCGTGTCCAGCAGATGTTCCCTGACGCGCTTAAAAATGAAGAATTTAAGGTATTCTATCAGCCTAAGGTAAATATTGAAACCGGTGAGCTCGTCGGTGCCGAGGCTCTGTGCCGCTGGTTCCACGATGGTGCGATCATTCCTCCGATAGAATTTATACCTATGCTTGAGGAGACAAATGATATCTGCCAGCTTGACTTTTATATGCTCGACCATGTATGCCGCGACATTAACCGCTGGATCAGCGAAGGCCGCAAAAGCATACGCGTATCAGTAAACCTGTCGCGTAAGCACATGATGAATGTCAATCTGCTTCAGACTCTTCTTAAGATCATCGACAGGCACAATATACCTCACAGCTGTATAGAGATAGAGCTTACAGAAACAACCACCGACGTCGAATTTAACGACCTTAAGCGTGTCGTTCGTGGACTTCAGAAGGTTGGAATCTATACCTCCGTGGATGATTTTGGTATCGGTTATTCTTCACTTAACCTTATCCGTGAACTTCCATGGAACGTTATCAAGGTTGACCGAAGCTTTATTCCTGTAGAAAATGAGGAAAAAGAAGAGATAAACAGTATAATGTTTAAATACGTAGTTGCCATGGCCAAAGAGCTTGGTATCGAGGTTATCGTCGAAGGCGTTGAAACCGAATACCAGCTTAATATCCTGAAGAATAACAACTGCGATCTTGCCCAGGGATACTTCTTCGACAGACCCCTCCCTGTAAACGAATTTGAGAGCAAGATGGATAAACCTTATCCTGTAATATAAATGAATGAATAAATAACCTGGAATATTTTGGGACAACAATCTGTCTCCGAGTATTGAAATGGAGGATAATATGCCTTACTATGATAAAAGCTCAGATGACGCAATGAAGGACGAAGATGTTGATTTCACTGATGTTATGAATATTATGAACATGCTTGACAACTTCGCAGAATCAGAAGAAGGAAGAATGCGTCTCCGCGTAAATGACAATCCTAAAGCAAGGACTGAGAAAACATACCATCACGGCAGATGCGATGTAGGAAGTCCATGGGCAAAAGGAACACCATTTGACGAGCTAGGATGCCAGTAAACAGTTGATCTGACAGATTATTCA
>ONVE01000200.1 GCA_900321215.1 uncultured Eubacterium sp.
TCCGTAAATCTTCTAAAGGCAGCCATTCCTGCTTCATCTCTCTTATACACGCCTGCACACTCCAGAACCTTAGAGAATACAAGTCCGATCTCGTTCTGAACTGCCTTGTGGAGCTTCTCAGGATTCTTTAATGTATCTGCATCGTACTTTGTGATCCACTCAGTTACCCAGTCTGCATGCTTTCCGAGAGCCTCATCATCCTTAAGGAGAGAAATGTCTTTTCCTGCGAGGATATGAGCTTCGAGAGCCTCCATTTCCTTCTTAAGTCTTGCAGGAAGGATGGCAAGTCCCATTACCTCGATGAGTCCGATATTTTCCTTCTTGATATGATGATACTCAGCATGTGGATGGTAAACGCCCATTGGGTGCTCTTCGGTTGTGATATTATTTCTTAATGCAAGATCAAGAATGTAGCGGCCGTCCTCAAAACGTGCGATAGGTGTGATGGTGTTGTGAGGAACACCGTCTGTCTCGGCAAGGATAAATGCATCCTCGTCTGTGTATTTTCTCCAGAGACCGAGTATCTTGTCAGCTGCCTCTGTGATAGCTTCAGCTGAAGCTGATTTAAGTCTGATAACAGAGAGAGGCCATTTGATGATACCGGCTTCAACCTCTGGGAAGCCCTTCATTTCAAATTTATATTCATAATCTGCTCTTGCCATAGCGAAGGTGTAAGCGCCGCCCTGGAAATGATCATGTGAAAGGATGGAACCGCCTACAATCGGAAGATCTGCATTTGAACCTGCAGTATAGTGCTGATACTGTCCTACAAATGAGATAAGCTTTGACAGAGTGTTCTTGTTGATAACCATTGGAATGTGCTTATCGTTGAAGATGATACAGTGCTCGTTGTAATAAACATATGGTGAGTACTGAAGAAAATAGTCATCGCCGGAAAGCTTGATAGGGATGACTCTGTGATTCTGTCTTGCAGGATGTGAGATATGGCCTGCGTAGCCTTCATTTTCCTTGCAAAGGAGGCATTTTGGATAGCCGGAAGCCTTTGCCTTGCCAGCAGCAGCGATATCACGAGGATCCTTCTCAGGCTTTGAGAGGTTGATGGTTATATCGATATCACCATATTCTGTAGCAGTAACCCATTTCTCATCTTTGGCTACACGCTCTGTTCTGATGTAGTTTGTTGCCTTGCTGAAGCTGTAATAGAAATCAGTAGCTTCCTTTGTGGAATGAGCAAGCTTCTCGTTAAACTTTGCACGGACAACAGAAGGAAGAGGAGTGATGCAGCCCATGAGCTTTGTATCGAAAAGATCACGCTGGGTTACTGTATCAAGCTCACAGATTTCGTTATCTTTTGCATAGTCAAGGATATCGTCAAGGATTGACTGTATGCTTCTTGTGGAAGCCTTAAGGGCATCGGAGTCCTCTTCGTAATCAGAGAGGCCGAGAGTCTCGAGAAGGGTATTTGTTACATAGACCTTATCAGCCTCGTCTACAAGACCGTTCTCTGTTCCGTATTTTACAAGCTCTGTGATAAGTGTATTTATATTATTCATAATGATTTACCGCCTTTCTGATTATATAAGCTTCATTCCGCCGTATTTTCTGATCTGTAAGATGCTGCATGCGCCTTCACCGAAGGTCTTGTCCATGGTCTTCTTATATTCAGGAACAAAGTCGTTTTGAACGAAAGCCGCTATAGTTCCGGCAAATCCGCCGCCGTGAACACGGGCTACGCCGTGAGAAGCACCACCGTTATTTAAAACATAATCGCTTACGCCGAGGGCGATTGATACTGCCTGATGCTCAACGTCCTTGTTGGTATATACGTTCTGGAGATATTTGTATGATGAATCACCGGATGCCTTTACTGCTGCAAGGAATGCATTTATATCGCCTGCTCTTAAGGCGTCAACCTGCTGGCCGACTCTTGCATTTTCAGTGATAAAATGAAGTGCTCGGAGTGCTGCTCTGTCATTTACCTTCTCTCTGATAAGAGAAATGTTTGCGAAAAGCTCTGCTGGATCAACCTCGCGGAGATATTCCTTACCGAATACTGCTGCAGCAGCCTTCATTTCTGCAGGAACTGCGGCATAGTCAGGTGTAAGGTTTACATGATCTGCCTTGGTATCTGTGATGCAGAGTGAGTATCCGTGAGAAGCCATATCGAATTCAACCTTCTCAACAACAGGAGCTTCAGGATCCTTAAAATCGATAGTTACAAGGGAACCAACTGAGCTTGCCATCTGATCCATAAGTCCGCATGGCTTGCCGAAGTAAACATTTTCTGCGAACTGACCGATCTGTGCGATCTCGATAGCTGAAACCTGCATGTCGTTGTACATTCCGGAAATGATGGTTCCGATAAGAGTTTCAAATGCAGCAGAAGATGAAAGTCCTGCGCCGATAAGTACATCGCTTGTAACATAAGCGTTGAAGCCGCCTATCTTGTAGCCGCGGTTCTTAAGTCCTGCGGCAACGCCTCTTATAAGAGAAGCGGTTGTGCCTTCCTCGCCGTCCTTCTTCTCAAGATCGTTAATGTCGATAGTGATCATTCCGCCGCCTGCTTCTGAGATAACATTGATGCTGTCTGCCTTTGAAACAACTGCGATAGCATCTCTGTTGATAGAAGCTGCGAGAACTCTGCCGTGCTGGTGGTCTGTGTGGTTTCCGCCAACCTCTGTTCTTCCAGGGGCACTGTAGATATCACCGTCAGTTACTTTGTATGCTTTGATAAAGCTGTCGATGGCTCCGGCAAATCTTTCTCTAAGATATGGAAGAAGTGCTTCGTCCAGATATACGTCCATTAAAAGTGCATCTTTCTCGTTTGTGATAAACTGTTTCTTTAAAACTTCCAAGTTCATGGCTTGTCCTCCTGAAAAATATAGTGATTTTAGTTTTCGTTCGTTTTGAAAATATGATAGTTTTTATGATACGTTCGTTGTTTGTTTACTAAACAATAACATTCATTTACTAAAGTGTCAACTGTAAATTTTGACAAAAATGAAATGAATTTTTCTACATGGTGGATTTTAAGTAAAAATCACGGTTTTATGCGGTTTTGAGGAGA
>ONVE01000199.1 GCA_900321215.1 uncultured Eubacterium sp.
GATACCAACGCCGCCTGAAAGATTGATAAATGAAAGCTTTACTCCGGTCTTCTCCTTGATCTCAACAGCAAGGCTGAAAAGGATCTTCGCAAGTGCCGGATAGTAATCATTTGATATAGTATTGCTTGCAAGAAACGCATGCATACCAAACTCCTCAGCGCCCTCTGCCTTAAGAATGCTGTATGCCTCAAGCAGCTGATCCTTTGTAAGGCCGTACTTTGCGTCACCCGGATTGTCCATTACCTGGAAGCCTTCCTTGCTCTCACCGAGAGTGAAAACTCCTCCCGGATTGTATCTGCAGGAAATTCTCTTAGGAATACATCCGCAGGCCTTCTTAACAAAAGGAATGTGTGTTATATCATCAAGATTGATCGTTGCACCGATCTTGTATGCATAGGCAAACTCTTCATCCGGAGTATCATTCGAAGAGAACATGATATCATTTCCGGAAAGTCCGATACGGCTTGACATTACGAGCTCAGCCATTGATGAGCAGTCCGTGCCGCAGCCCTCTTCATGAAGCACCTTTAAAATGCTTGGATTTGGGGTAGCCTTAACCGCAAAATATTCCTTAAAGCCCTTGTTCCATGCAAAGGCCTCCTTCAGCTTTCTTGCATTTTCACGTATTCCCTTTTCATCATATATATGAAATGGAGTAGGATGCTTCTTAACGATCTCTTCAATCTGTTCCTTTGTCACAAATGGTTTCTTTTCCATGTTTTCTATCCTCCGGTTATTATAGTTCTTTATTCGTTTATCGATTTTTGAGCCTTATTGCAGCTCCCGTACAGTGAGTCTTTCAGCACTGTGCTATTCAGGAAAACAGGCAAGTTTAAAGACCAGTTAATCAGAAATCGCACATTACATATCTATATTATTATTCTGTACTAATGCTTCAACGACCACGATTATATCATTATTAGCCCCGAGACTCAAGAGTACATTAATTAACAACCTTCCTTTTTCATTATATAATTCAATTTAATTGATAATAACCTTCGGATGTGATAAAGTTAAGTTGTGTCAGGTTGAATTTCTGCTGGTATTAGGGGGCCTGCACTCGTAGTCTATAGTCTTAGAAATACGGGGGTTTGACATGATAAAAAAATTACTGCGCGAAATGGGGTTTGCCAGAAATTCTAAATATCAGAATTATTATCTTAATGATACAAATATAAGAACAGCTAATTATATGTCTGTTGTTGTTATTTCGCTTGAGATCTGGATGATCATTCGTTATGTAAAAACGCGTCCGGGTCTTACCTTTATGAATTATTTTGACGGAGAGACCAACTATCTGATCCTTCTTTCCGCCGCTATCATCACACTCACCTTCAGTCTTCGATATAAGCATATGAGCGAGAAAAGAACGAAATGCATTCCCGGCATCATCACCGGCTTCATAGTTCTTCTGCTCGACATTCTTCTCTTTACAAGATTCATTTATGTCAGAAAGAATAAAATGAATTTCGGAGAACTTCTGAATGAATCAAAATATCTCATTCTGCTCTCCGTACTTATCATAGTGTACCTTACCTACGAGTTCCTTTATTCCGACAGAAGCCAGCGCCGCGCTTCGATCTACGGCCAGTTTCTGAACGTAATATTTGCCCTCATATGTCTGGGCTTCGGCATCGAAACATCTGTATATGATGTATCAAAGGAGCGTCAGATCCTCTGTTTTGTTACTATGGCCATTTATGCAGCCTGTCTGCTCATCTGGAAACCATATGCTTCTTTTATCATTCTCAGTGTCTTTTTCCTGTATTTCTATCATGAATGGGAACCTATCATGAAAGCAAACGAATCTCCTCATGCGCAGAAGATACTCGAGGCAAACCAGATCAATTATTTTACCTTCTGGATCGCTCTTGTTATGGTAAGCGTGAGCATTTATCAGCAGAGACTTACCGAGGCGAAGAAGGATGAAAACCTTACGAAAGCTCACGATCTGATGAAAAAACTTGCCGTTCAGGACGAGCTTACCGGTCTCAGCAATATGTATCAGTTCGTTCAGGATGCGGAAAGGGTAATGTCCGAATCTCAGGAGAACCGGATATATCTTTTCATAAATATCGATAATTTCAAGAATTACAATGATAAATACGGCTACCCTGCCGGAAATGAATTTCTCCGTAAGGTTGCCCACATCATCAGTGACGGTTTCCCTGGAGAGCCTGTTGCCCGACAGTCGGATGATCACTTTGTTGTACTTACTACCACCGATGATCTCGACGAGAGGATTTCTTCGGTAAGAAACAGCGTGATAAATATCAATCGCGAGATTTACGTTGATCTGAAGGTCGGCTCATACATGCCGGGCAAAAATATCACAGAAAGCACCAAGCTGATTATCAATCCTGGATGTCAGCCTGAGCAGGAAAACCCGGCAGGCGTGATCACCGATCCTCACATTGCGGTGGACCGTGCACGTTTTGCCTGCGGACTTATCAAGAACAAATTTGATAAGTATTATCTGGAATATGATGCAAAGGTCGACAGAGACTTTCACAAGAGACAATATGTTGTAAATAATATCGACACTGCGATAGAGAACGGTTATATTCAGGTTTATTACCAGCCTGTTGTGTGGTCTGAGTCACACACTCTCTGCAGCTGCGA
>ONVE01000094.1 GCA_900321215.1 uncultured Eubacterium sp.
GGTTCAGTTGTTGAGATCAGCTACAAGTCAGACACAGGAAATATCTGGCTCGTTATGCCTGATGCAGCAGCAGGCTGGATGAGAGTTGGTGTTGGTAATGCAGATGGTTCAGGACAGGGATTTGCTGTTCAGGACGGAAGCAAGGCATACATCACATATGAAACAATCGCAGCTATCTGCGGTGAAGATAAGACAACATGGGGCGCTAGAATGCAGTGTGAATCAGATGGTAACTGGGAAGTTACAGGAATCCGTGTTGGTGAGGCATCAGAGTTCAAGGCTGTTAACTCTAAGGTTGATCTTGGAGCAGCAGTTAAGGGCGGCGGATGGGCTCAGGACGGCGTAGAGCTTTCACAGGAAGCTATCGACGCACTTGTTCCTGGTTCAGTAATCAGCATTTCTTACAAGTCAGACAATGGTGAACTTTGGATCGTTATGCCGGACGCAGCAGCAGGCTGGTCAAGAGTCGGTGTAGGCGATTGGGATGGTTCAGGAGTAACATATGCACTTTATGATGGAAATACATGCCAGATTTCTTACGAGATGATCGCTCAGGTCTGTGGCGAAGACAAGTCTACATGGGGCAACAGAATTCAGTTCGAAGCTTCAGGAAACTGGGAAGTAACATCAGCAGCTATATGTAACGTTAAATAATCAGGAGGTAAGAAACAAATGAAGAAGTTTAAGAAGCTTGCCGCTGTTGGTCTTGCTGCTGCAATGACTTTCAGTATGGCTGCATGCGGAAGCAAGGATGATGACAGCACAACAAAGGCTGACGCAACAGAAAGCCAGAATAAGACAGAAAGCGCAGCTACAACAGAAGATAGCGGTAACAAGGGTGGAGCACCTTACAATGAGGGCGAGACCAGAACTATAAAGATCGGTACATGGTTCGATATTTATTATGATAGTACACATAAGGATATCCACGATGACCCATCTGTATCAGACGAAGAGCTTGCTCAGAAGCACTTCGATGTAGTTAAGGAAGTTGAAGAGAAGTACAACGTAAGAATCGAGTACGTAAACCTTACATGGGATGGTATTCAGGAGTCAATCTCTACATCTATCCTTGCCGGAAATCCGGACTGCGATATCTACCTTACAGACCTCAGCTTTGGTATTCCTGCAGCTCTTAACGGATATGCAGTTAACCTTGAGGATGTTCTTGATTCAAGCTACGACATCATGGGATCAAAGCAGATCATGGCTCCTGTTGATATCGGTAAAGACAGCGGAATCTACCTCTTCAATCCTGTAAAGGGTGAAGATCTTGTAGCTGGTACATACATGCTTGCATTCAATAAGCAGATGCTTGATGATGCAGGCCTTGAGGATCCAAATGTCCTTTACGAAAAGGGTGAGTGGACATGGGATAAGTGGAGAGAGTACATGGTTGCTCTTACACAGGACAAGGACGGAGATGGCGTAACAGATGTTTATGGTTTCGGTTCACGTTATGACTTCCTTATCTACCTCATCACAATGAGTAATGGTACAACAATCGCTTCTTCTGAGAAGGAAAACCTTTCAAGCAAGGAAGTTGGCGAGTGTCTTGAGTTCATCTACAATATGTACAATGTTGATCATGTAGCTATGCCTTGGGATTCAGAGGACTTCAACCACAACCAGAACGCTTATACAAATGGTGAAGTTGCTTCTTGGATCGATGCAGCATGGATCTCATCTTCAAACAATGATGCAGCACTTGGATTTGACATTATCTGGACTCCATTCCCAATCGGACCTTCAGGTAATAAGGATACAAACGGACGTAAGAATACATCATCAGGAAACGCTTACATGATCCCTGTTGGTGTTAAGGATCCAGAGCTTGTATACGCAGTATTCCAGGATTACTGGAACTGGTATCATGGAGACATCGAACTCCGTGATGGTGATATGTCATGGTGGGAGGACTGCGCACTTACAGATGCTAACTACAAGGTTATGGAGTATGTTGGTGATGCAGGATGCTTCGATATCTGGAATGCACTTGGTGTAGATTATCATTGGGATCAGCTCCTTAATGGTGAGATGACACCTGCTCAGTTCCAGGAGACAAATAAGCAGCTTGTACAGTCAGCTCTTGATCAGTTCTATAAATAAGCTGTTTAAAGATAATAATTAAACTATGCAATTAACGTATAGCCTACGCTCATAGTATGGCGTAGGCTATATGTTTATAGTTGAAAGTAAATTTTTGAGAAATTTTAACCAAATTTAAGTAAAAGGGTTTTCGCCCTGTAAATCCGGTAATTAAACCGGAGAATAAGTAGGTCTCGGAAGGAGAAAAAGATTTTGTTTTCACCGGATAGCACATTTTCAAGATTTATGAGCACTTTGCTGGATGTTCTTGTAATAGGCATTCTGTGGTTTGTGTGTTCGCTGCCGCTAATAACGATAGCAGCCTCAACAACCGCTGCATATTACGCGATGGCAAAGGTGGTAAGACATAAGACCGGCTATCTCTTTAAAGAGTATTTCCGCTCCTTTAAAGCGAATTTCAAGCAGTCTCTTGTGCCTGCATTTTTATTTCTTGCCATAGTGCTTATACTGATAGCAGATATCATCTATGTCTGGAACAACAGAAGCAGCGTAAATGATGGTCTGTTTATCATCATGGTTGGAATAAGCTTTATCTTTCTTTCAGTGATCATATACTTTTGTCCGTTTTTATCCAGATTTACCAAGAAGAATTTTGAAATATTCAGATTATCGGCTTTTTCGGCGTTCAGATTCCTGCCGGTAACGATCTCTGTACTCGCGGTTATAATATTTACTGTCATCGGTATCTACCTTATGCCGTGGGCAATAGTGGTTTTTCCGGGGCTTTTTATGTTCCTTCTTACATATCCGATGGAATATGTTATAAGCAAATATATGAAGAAGCCTGAACCGGGAAGTCCCGAAGAAGATAAATGGTATTTTCAGAAGACAGAGAGCTTTTTCGCAGCAAGACTTAAGGAAAGAGCGCAGAAAAGATAAAATTATTTTTATTAGATAAAGGAGACAAACATGGGAGAAGTAAAGATGCTTAGTCCGGAAGTTCCAAATATGCCTTGGCAGGATAAGCCTGAAGGAATTAAGGGAGCTCCGATCTGGAGATATACAGAGAATCCTATTATCAACCGTAATCCGGTTGAGAACGTAGCAAGAGTATTTAACAGTGCTGTTATTCCTTACGAAGGAAAGTTCGTAGGAGTATTCAGAGGTGAGCAGAAGAACGGCGTATCATTTATCTATTTCGGAAGAAGTGATGATGGTATCAACTGGAAGCTCGATGAGGAGAAGATCCAGTTCGTAAATGAGAAGGGCGAGCCTTTCCAGCCTATCTATGCTTATGATCCACGACTTGTTAAGGTTGAGGATACATATTATATGATGTGGTGCCAGGATTTCTGGGGCGCAGCTATTGGACTTGCAAAGACAACAGATTTCAAGACATTTACAAGACTTGATAATCCATTTATTCCTTTCAACAGAAATGCAGTTCTTTTCCCAAGAAGAATAAATGGTAACTATGTAATGCTTTCAAGACCTTCTGACAGCGGACATACACCATTTGGTGATATCTTCCTTTCAGAAAGCCCTGACCTCGTATACTGGGGCAAGCACAGACACGTAATGAGCAGAAGCTCAGAGTGGTGGGAGTCGCTTAAGATCGGCGGCGGTGCAGCTCCTATCGAGACAACAGAAGGATGGCTTATGTTCTATCATGGTGTAAGCGGAACCTGCAATGGTTATGTTTATTCTATTGGTGGAGCTATCCTTGATATTGACAATCCATCAGTGGTTAAGTACCGCTGCGAGAACTTCCTTCTCACACCAGAAGAGTGGTATGAGGAGAGAGGCTTCGTTCCAAATGTATGTTTCCCATGTGCAACCATCCATGATTCTGCAACAGGCAGAATAGCACTTTACTATGGTTGTGCAGACAGCTATGTAGGCCTTGCATTTACAAAAGTTGATGAGATCATTGCTTATATCAAGGAGCATAGCGTAGTAAGATTTGATGATACTGATCCTGGAATCAGATAAATAATTTTCATCTTCGGGGCAGACAGAAGAGTTTAGTTCATCTGTCTGCCCTGAATTTATAAAAGATAATTTCGCGTATCCGTTTGTAGTAGAGTCAAAAATGCTTTTGACATATACATTTTTATAATAAAAAGGATTTAAGAAATGAATAGATTAGACAGCTTCGGAATATATTTTGATGAGACAAGCAGTACATTTCTGCTTCAGACAGAGAAGGCGTCATATGTGATGTCAGTTGTAAATGGCTACCTTGGCCATGTTTATTTTGGAAAGAAACTGGGATACTATCCAGGTAAGAGCGTATTAAGAGGCTCTGAGTACACTTATGTAAGCGGAAAGCCTGGAGATAAGTGCACATTTATGGATGGCTATCCTTTTGAATACAGTATAAGCGGTACAGGAGATTTCAGAACTCCTGCACTTAAGATCAAGAATTCGGACGGCTTTACCGGAGGAGAATTAAAATATAAGTCGCATAAGATTTATGACGGCAAGAAGGGCGTGCAGGGACTTCCTGCAACCTTTGGCAGTGAAAAAGATACAAAGTCACTTGAAATCCTTCTGACAGACGATGTGCTTGGACTCGAGGTTACACTTAAATACAGCATATTTGAAGGAATTGATGCGGTTGTAAGATCGGTTCATATTGAGAATAAGTCTGATAAGGAAGATGGAACATTTTATATTGAGAAGGTAATGAGTTCTTCATTTTCTCTTACATGCAGCAACCATGAGGTGATCACGCTTCACGGTTCATGGGCAAGAGAGAGGATTCCGGACAGAAGAAAGATCGGTCACGGAAGAACTTCTATAAGCAGTACAAGAGGCATCTCAAGCCATCAGGAGCATCCATTCATGGCGGTTGTTTCTCCTGATGCAGGCGAGGACTCAGGTGATGTTTATGGAGTAAGCTTTATATATTCAGGTAATTTCCTTGGAGAGATCGAGCGTACCCAGCATGATGAGTTAAGGATAAATATGGGTATTGCAGATGATAACTTCTCGTGGGAGCTTAAAAACGGACAGAGCTTTGATGCTCCTGAGGCTGTACTTACATATTCAGGAGAAGGACTTGGAAGGATGACTCACAGCTTCCACAGACTTTTTACAGATCATCTTATAAGAAGTCCTTATCTTCACAAGAAGAGACCGGTACTTATAAATAACTGGGAAGCTACTTACTTTGATTTCAATGAAGAGAGGCTTCTTCAGATCGCCAGAGTTGCGAAGGAAGCCGGAATAGAAATGCTTGTAATGGATGACGGCTGGTTCGGACATAGAGACAGTGATAATTCATCGCTTGGTGACTGGACCGTTTACAGAAAGAAGCTTCCTGACGGAGTTGACGGTCTATGCAGAAAGATAAATGAGATCGGACTTGAAATGGGTATCTGGTTTGAGCCGGAGATGATCTCACCGGATTCAGAGCTTTACAGGGCACATCCAGACTATGCGATAGCTATACCGGGAAGACCTGCTTCTGAATGCCGAAATCAGTTTGTTCTGGATCTTACAAGGAAGGAAGTAAGAGACTGCGTATATGAGCAGGTTGCCGAAATTCTTAGAAGCTCTAATATTAGATACGTTAAATGGGATATGAACCGTCCGCTTACTGATGTTGGAAGCCTTACAACAAGAGGAGGAGAGTTCCATCACAGATATATGCTTGCCGTGTATGAGCTTCAGGAAAGACTTATCACAGAGTTCCCTGACCTTCTTCTTGAGAACTGTACATCCGGCGGCGGAAGATTTGATCCGGGTATGTTATATTACAGTCCGCAGTTCTGGTGCTCTGACGATACAGATGCTATCGAGAGGCTTTACATTCAGGAAGGAACAGCGCTTATATATCCGCCATCAACCATAGGAGCTCATGTAAGTATCTGCCCGAACCATATAGTTGGCAGAACGACAAGCCTCAGCACAAGAGGATATGTGGCTCTTGCGGGTACATTTGGATATGAAATGGATATTACAAAATTCAGTGAAGAGGAGAGAGCTGAGATCAAGAAGCAGGTTGAAATGTATCACAGCTTAAATCCACTCGTTCGCGAAGGAACCTACTACAGGATAAGCAGCTGCTCAGGCCTTACAAAGGGTAATGAGAAGAATAAATCCTTTGCATGGATGAATGTAAGCAGCGATAAGAAGGAAGCACTTCTTACGCATGTTCAGGAAAGAGGCGGCGCAAATGAAAGATCAGTGGTTCTTAAGCTTAAGGGACTTTCCGAGGACGCTGTCTATAAGCTTTCCGATGGAAGAAGCTTTACAGGCGACGAGCTTATGAAGATCGGTTTTGTAACAGATAAGATATATGGTGACGGTGCATCAAAGCTTTATCATTTTATTGCTGAATAATTACAGGAAGTGAAAAGATGGAATATAAATTAATTAAAGATACTGATTATATTAGATATGACGGACGTATCATTTTTAAGGATGATATGGCAGTACTTGGCTATACAAACAGTGCTGTAACGATCCGTTTCAGAGGAAAGCGTCTTACGGCGGTATTTACTACAGGCTGGAATGATAAGGTAAATGAACCGGGTCTCAGGGTATACGCTGACGGAGAGCCTCTTAAGAATATTGTCATTAAGAGCTTTGCACCGGATTCAGAGGATGCAAGAGCTGAGAATAAGGACAGAACAGACAAGATCGGAATATATGCTACAACACTTGAAACAGTGGATGCATACAGATACTATGAGACAGAGGTGGCTTCATTTGATGATGACGGAGAGCATGAGGTAAGGATAGTCAAGATCACCGAGGCTGCAATGTCATTTGTAGGTGTTAAAAAGCTTACTACAGATGGAGAGATACTTAAGATCGATAAGAAGGAAAGCAGAAAGAAGGCTCTTTTCATAGGAGATTCCATAACCTGCGGCTACGGAGTCCTCGGAAAGCCTGACAGTGAATATACTCTTCGTGAAGAGGATGGAGAGCTCTGCTATGCAGCTGTTATGACCAGAAAAATGGACTGGAATTCACAGTGGGTTTCCGTATCCGGTTTTGGAATGTTTGTCGAATACACCGGAAATCCTGAGAATATCGTTCCTAAGGTTTTTGCATATCAGGACTGGTTCTATGATAAGGACATCCTTACCGATTACAGCGAGTTTGTGCCGGACAATATAATAGTTAACCTTGGAACAAATGATTCCGGCCCTATGACAGAAAATGAAAACATCAAGAAGGGCTATCTGGCGAGATACGAGAGCTTTTTATATACTCTCAGAATGGCTTATCCGAATGCAAATATAATCTGCGTACTCGGAACTCTTGCGCCGGGCTATTATAAATACGTTGATATGGTTTTAAAGAAAGTTAAAAATGATGGATTTGAGAGGATCTACGGACTTGAGCTTCCGGAGCATGATGTTAAGAATGACGGAATGGCATCCGGCCATCCTTCAGCAAAGACTCATGAGAAGGATGCTGACAGGATCCTTGCCTTCATGAAGGAAAACTCACTTATTTAGTTTTTTTGTTTTAAAAGAGGAGAAAAAAATGAGACCAGCGGCAATCTTTTCAGATCATATGGTTCTCCAGGGCGGGAAGAAATGTTTTGTATTTGGTGAATCAGAGGTTGATGAGATAATTGAAGTCAGTATTGACGACATTAAAGTTAAAGAGAAGGTCACTGCCGGAAAATGGAAGATAGAGCTTCCGGAGCATGGTTACGGCGGACCTTACACATTCATTATCAGATCATTTTCGGGTGATGGTGAATCTGTGTCTTCTGAATACTCGTTCGAGGATGTATTCTACGGCGAGGTCTGGATCGTAAACGGACAGTCGAATATTGAATTTGAGCTTCAGAATGCAGACGGCGGAGAGAAGGAGCTTGCCGAGGCAAGCTTCAGCGATATCAGATATTTTAAATCGATCAAAACTCCGGTGATTGATGAAGCATTCCTTGAAGAAGAGAAAAAGCTTTCGTGGAAAAGACTTGAAAATGGTAATTTCAGAGATATTTCGGGAGTCGGATATTTCTTCGCAAAGAAGCTTCATGAGAAGCTTGGCGTTACAGTAGGTATGGTTGACTGTTATCAGGGCGGAACCTCTGTAAGCTGCTGGCTTTCCAAGGAGAGACTTTCATCTCACCCTGAAGGAATGCTTTATCTTGAAGAATTTGAAGAAAGCGTAAAGGACCAGACCGAGGATGAGTACGAAAGACTTTTAAGAGAATACAATAAAATGGTTGAGACTCATCTTGCACTTGCTGCAAAGGCGAAGGAGCAGAATCCAAATATCACTCCTGAGGAGTTATCAGCACAGGCCGGAGATTATCCATGGCCGCCTCCAATGGGACTTCGCTCTGCATTTCGTCCATGCGGACTTTTCTATACAATGATCGAAAGGATCACGCCTTTCGCATCAAAGGGCATCATTTATTATCAGGGCGAAGAGGATTCACCGAAGAGTGAGAGATATAAGGTGCTGCTCAAGGAGCTTATCTCTGAATTTAAGGATGTCTTCTTAGATAAGGAGCTTCCTGTTGTAATAATCCAGCTGCCTATGTTTATATCAAGAAATACTGAGGACTTCCGTGACTGGGCACTTATAAGAGAAGCTCAGGAAGAGGCTGTAAATGAGTCGCAGGATGCATCTCTTGTTTCAATCATTGACTGCGGCGAATTTGATAACGTACATCCGACAGATAAGAAAACTCCGGGAGAGAGAACAGCGATCAGAATACTTGCTGATGTATATAACTCTGAACTTGGCGTTAAGGAATCGGCTGTAACAGGCGTAGAGAAGGAAATTGACGGATATCTTATATCCTTCTCTGATACCTACGGAGCTCTGACTCTTGGAGAGAATATACTTATAGATCACAGGAAAGAAGTGGAAGGTCTTTCTGAAAATGATGCTTCATCACATATTTTCGGTCTTGAGATATTGGACGGACAGGGCGAATGGTCTGTACCGGAAAAGGCTGTTATAATCGGTGATAAAGTAAAGATATTTACTGAGAAGAAGATAGATGCGATACGTTATGCATATTTCAATTACGGCAAGGTAAATCTTTATAACGCTAAGGGTATGCCGGTAAGACAGTTTGAAGTAAAGAATCTGTAATTTGCTTGTGTTTATACATGTAAATATATATAATTTTGATAGAGGGATATGTGGTTTTTCGACCGGATCTATGATGTATAAAGCATTATGAATCTGGGCGGAAATGTTACAGGAGTTTGATATTCTATATATGGGTTTATGCCGTTTTAAGGGGTTAATATGGCTAAGAAAACTATAGCATTTCTTACCAGTGGTATTACTGACGGTCTCACCAGAGAGGCGTTTAAGGGAATAGAAGCTGCAGCTGAGAATGATGATGTGAATTTTATAACTGTTCCTGTAAAGTATATCGGACGTGACTTTACAGGGCTTCCTGATAAATATGAGTATCAGTATGAGATTACTGCAAATTTTCTGAAGAAGGAAAATGTAAGTGGTCTTATTGTTGCGGCTGATTATATCGGATGTCTTACTACCAGAGAGGTTCTGGTTAGATTTATGGAAAATCTTCCGGATGTCCCTATCGTTCTTATGGCTTCAAAGATTCCGGGTTACGCAGGCGTTACCTTTGACAATACAAAAGGTATCAAGGATGCACTGGAATATCTATATACAAGATACGGAACAACTAAGATAGGTATGCTAGGCGGACCTGAAGGCAACAGTGATGCTGACGAAAGGAAGGTAGCATATCTTGAATTCCTGCAGGATCACGGAATAGAGTTTAAAGAAAACTGGTTTGTAGAGAGTGATCTTACTGTAAGATGCAGACCTGAGGCAGAGAAGCTTCTTCAGCAGTTCCCTGATGTTGAAGCAATATTCTGCGTAAATGATGATACTGCGATCGCCCTCTATGATGTCATGAAGAACAGAGGCCTTGAGCCGGGAGCTGATATCAAGGTATTTGGATTTGATAATTCTGTTGCAGGATCCCTGCTTAATCCATCACTTACAACGATTGATGCAGGTGTTTATGATCTTGGTGGTTATGCTTATAAAATGCTTAAGCGTAAATTAGAAGGTGAGCATCTTGAAAATGAGATGCTTCCGACAAGATTTATATGCAGAGATTCATTTGGCAGCATAAATGAAGCTGTAAAATTTAGTGTTGATAAGGTCCTTGATAAAGGAAGGCTTGGCGGATTATTTGATCAGCTGTTCTATCGCTTCAGAGAATGTGATTCTGAAGAAAGTGAGGAGATCAGGGAAGACTTTATCCATATCATGGAAGAGATCATAGATATCATCGGAGCACATGACAGAGATGAGGCCAGGATCAGAAGACTTAAGCATAATATCAGAGCATTTCTCAAGGAAGGCGCACTTGATTATACTGATTATGATGAGCTTGTTCCTTTCATAGAGAGGCTTCAGGCAGAGATGCTCACCAAGATAGATGATTGCGAAGGAAAGCAGATAATTTACGAGGTTGTTGAATCTTTATATAAGAGCATTATTAAAGTACAGAACAATAACAATGTAAAGGATGACGAGTACGTCGGAAATCTGATGAATTCGATGAAGGCACTTGTCAGAGACAGCCTGAATTTTTCATATGCAAATGACCTCAGTTACCTTGAGCTTATCGCTCATCTTGACTGGATGAATATTAAAAATGCATATCTTTATATATTTGATAAGCCGATAGTGCATTTACAGAATGAAGTATTTAATGTTCCGGAGACGCTTAATCTTAAGGCAGTCTTAAAGGATGGTGTGCCTGAAAGTGTACCTTTCAGTAAGCAGAGGATTCCTTCCGCTAAAGTTTTCTCAAATGAAGAAACAGCTGAGGATGATCATTCACTGGTAATAATGCCGCTGCATTTCGGTGATACGGTTTATGGTATCATCGTTCATGAGCTTACAGAGATGACATTTAAAAATGGCGAATTTCTGACCAACCAGCTAGGTACAGCTGCCAGAATGATTGATATACTGAGAGTTAACAATGATGTGCAGAAGCAGCTCGAGGATAGTATAGCCGTCATGAGACAGCATAATATCGAGCTTGATAAGCTTTCAAGAAATGATGTCCTTACAGGTATTCTTAACAGAAGAGGCTTTAACGACAATGCTCCGGCTATAATTCATGAGAATCTTGATATGGGGCACGATGTTCTGTTCCTCTATATCGATATGAATAATCTGAAGATCATTAATGACCGTTTCGGACATGAAGAGGGTGACTTCTCCCTTAAAACCATCAGCCATATACTTGCTGATGTGATAGATGAGAGGGGCATCGTCGGACGTATAGGCGGCGACGAGTATGCAATGATATATTGCGGCCTTCTGAATGAAAAGGAATTAAATGACAGGATAAAGGCTACATTTGATGCTTTCAATAAGCATAGTGATAAACCATACAATATTTCTGTTTCCTGCGGTTTCTGCAGGATAAGCAGTGATAACAGAAGGATTACACTTGAAGAAGCAATGTCTGTTGCGGACAGAGATCTTTACATTGCAAAGCAGAACAAGGATAACAGAATCGTAAAGACCAGAAGCCGCAGAGCTTGAGATGCATTATTCAGTAATACCAATACCCATAATAGTGAATTCGCTACCTATAGAGTCGCTGTTCGGCTTTAAAGAAACTGTATGCGTAGCTGAATCATCTACGAGAAGAACTGATGCATATTCAAGATGCTGTCCCCAGGTTGCGGATTCATAGCCCTTGATCGTGCAGACAAATTCATCATCTACATAAACATCATATCGGGTATCATTTTTATCAGGCTCCTTGTTGGTCTGCATGAAAATGATGCCTATTTCTTTGGCGTTTACTGTAAAGCTTATGGTTCCGGAGCTTGTAGTGCTCCAGCCGTTAGTGTTCGTTAAAGGTGACCATACCTTTCCTGCTGTGAAGCCTGTCATTTCATCTGCGGTGAAGCTGTCAGAATAAAGGATGGAAGAGTTAAGATATCTGCATCTGGTCTGTGACTGAGAGATATCTGGAACCGTGTATCCTTCGCTTTCGTGGTCATTTATATTCTCGAGAACGGATCTGTAGTAAGTTGTAAGCAGATTTGCAATCAGAGAATGACCTGAATTAACCGGATGTACGCCGTCGGTTGCACCGACCTTATCCCACGGAACAAGACCGCCTGTCAGAAGCGCGGAGTAGCTTATCATAGGAACCTTATATTTAAATGCGATAGGAGCATGTTCCTTTGCGTAGCCGCCATTTTTCTGGGCAAGCATAAGAGATATTACAGCAGGCTCTGAATCAGAGGTAAGAAGATATCTGATAAGGCTGTCATAGGTTTCTTTGTTGAGAGTCTGATAATCATTTACCGAGAATTCAACGATGACAAGATCCGGTGCTTCAGAGATAACCTCCTCGGACGCTCTGTGAACTCCAAGCCATGAATCCGTGCCGCCGATACCTGCATTTACATACTTTATCTCTGCGTTTGGAAATGTATCCTCCCACCATTTTGTGGACAGGGCAGCGTAGCATTTTGAAGCCTGAGGGCTTGCGTTTGAGCCGTTTGTGATGGAGCCTCCGATATATGCTATAGTGACTGACTCGCCGCGAGCAGCTTTCTCCATGCAGGCTTCAAGTCTTGCTGTATTTCCTGAATTAAATATGGCCTTCTCATACATTTCGTCGGTTACGGTTAAGCCTTCTGTATCTGTGGCAGGGGCCATATTGTCGATAATATCCTGTGATACTCTCGAGAAACTGCTTTTATTTGCTTCGGTTGTATCTTCATTAACTGCAGCAGTATTTGCGCTTCCGGTGGTGCTGTCAGAGCTGTCTTTATCCTCCTTGCTTCCGCAGGCTGCAAGAGAGAGCGTTAAGCAGGTCATAAGTGCAGTGGTGCGAACCAGGCGGAAGGATTTATGAAATGTTTTCTTTAGTGGCTTTTCAGAACCTGTATTTGTTTTTTTCATCTAATTCTCCTGTTGGTGTTATAATAAAAATGTGCTAAAATCAGTTTAATGATTTTTCGGGATTTTTTCAATGAAAATGAAGGAAAATGTATAATTATTAACAGAAAAAATGAATGATTAATTCTGTGAAAAATGACAATAATTCCTTAAAAATATATTTAAAAGAGGAGACAATATCATGAACATAAACAGTCTGATGGACAGCGTGGGATGCAACGTGATAATGATCACAGATAAGTATAACCTTAGATATATTACTGGTTTTAGAGGCGGAGAAGGTACAGCGCTTATTCTTAGGGATAAAGGCTATCTTCTGGTCGATTCAAGATATACAGAAGCAGCCGGCAGAGAGGTAAAAGAGAAGAAGGATGCAGCTGTTTCTTTTGAGGTTATAGAGTTTAATAACGCACAGCCAAAATATAAGCTGGCTGCAGAAATCATTTTATCATTAAATGAAGCGGTTACTATAGGATTTGAAGATAGAAGTATGCTTTGCTATGAGCTTGAAGCCGGTAAAGAAGGCATAGCAGCAGCCCTGAGAGAATATTTCCCTGAGAAGAAGGAAGCTGCAGGAGAAGGCTTTATCAGCTGGAAACCGCTTGGAGATCTTATAGAAAGAGAAAGACGCATTAAAACGCCTGAAGAGTTGAAGCTGCTTAGAAAGGCAGAAGCAATCGGTGATAAGGCATTTTCTGATATATTAAATATACTTAAGCCGGGAATGACTGAGCTTGAGGTTGCAGCAGAGCTTGAATACAGCATGAAGAAGAACGGTGCTACAGGGCTTTCATTTGATACTATTGCAGCCTCTGGTATAAATTCATCCATGCCTCATGCGATACCGGGAACCAAAAAGCTTGAGAATGGTGATTTTCTTACAATGGATTTCGGGTGTCTGTATGAAGGGTACTGCTCTGATATGACAAGA
The DNA here is from genome assembly GCA_900321215.1 of uncultured Eubacterium sp. GTDB lineage: Bacteria > Bacillota > Clostridia > Lachnospirales > Lachnospiraceae > Eubacterium_Q. The sequence continues at coordinate 13,898 of ONVE01000094.1, forward strand.
ACTGTTGTGATCGGTAAGGCTTCGGATGAGCAAAAGAAAATCTATAACATAGTACTTAAAGCGCAGACAGAGGCTGTTTCCGGAATCAGAGCCGGTCTTAAATGTATTGATGTTGACAGGATAGCAAGGTCGATCATAGAAGAAGCCGGATATGGAAGATATTTTGGACACGGTCTCGGCCATAGTGTAGGTCTTTATATACATGAGAGTCCTGCGCTTAATACAAGAGATGAAACTGTACTTGTCGAAGGAATGATAGAAACGATTGAGCCGGGAATTTACATACCGGGCTTTGGAGGAGTCAGGATAGAAGATATGGGAGCTGTAACAAAGGATGGCTATGATAACTTCGCATCCTCTCCAAAGGAGCTTATAGAAATCTAAAAAGAATAGTGATACTGAAGGAGGACGCACTGCGTTCTCCTTTTTTTAGTGCGCCTTGCGGCGCACGTTTTTAAAGATGATTTTTAAATTATTTAGAAGAGATAAAGAATGCTCTGAGTCAGATGTTATATTATGGGTCGTTTTTTGGAAACCGGAAACTGAAAATATATAATTTAGTTTCTTGATTTTTAAATCAAAACATGATAATATGGAAACTGTAAAATATA
>ONVE01000188.1 GCA_900321215.1 uncultured Eubacterium sp.
CTTAACGGTCAGAAGGAGCTTCAGGGAACACTGAAGAGCTTTGATGAGAAGTCGCTTACATTTAACATTTCAGACGAGGATGTCGCAATAGACAGAAATGACATCTCAGTGATAAGACTTGCATTTGTTGAATAAACAAGAAACATATACCATCCCCAACGGGAAGGTTTCTGTAAATAAAAAGCCGTATAAAAAGGAGGAATTAAGAAAATGTCAGAAATTATTGATGCTCTTGATCAATTAGAAAAAGAGAAAGGGATCAGCAAGGAAGTATTAATGGAGGCCATCGAGAAGTCGGTGTATTCTGCCTGTGAGAAGGATTTTGGTAAGAATACAGAATACGAAGTAAGGATGGACAGAGAGACCGGAAAAATCCAGGTATTTGCAAATAAAAGTGTTGTGGATGTTATTTATGACAGCCACAGAGAGATGACTCTTGAGGAAGCAAGACACATTGATCCGAATGCAGAGATCGATGACGAGATCAGAGTTGAAGTTACAACCAAGGATTTCGGACGTATCGCAGCTCAGAAGGCAAGAAGTATCATTGTTCAGGCTATCAAGGAAGGCGAGAGATCAGCAGTATTTGATTATTTCGCATCAAAGGAGAAGGACATCATTACCGGAGTTGTTCAGAAGGTAAATGACAGAGGACTTACAATAAGTCTTGATGAGAAGACAGAGACCATGCTTGGCGAGCAGGAAATGATCCCGGGCGAGAAGTACAAGGTCGGAGACAGAATCAAGCTTTACATCGTAGAAGTTAAGAAGAATCCAAAGGGCTTCAAGATCGTTGTTTCAAGAACTCATCCGGATCTTGTTAAGAGACTTTTCGAGAGAGAGATCACAGAGGTTTCAGACGGAACAGTTGAGATCAAGAGTATAAGCAGAGAGGCTGGTTCAAGAACCAAGATCGCTGTTCATTCTACAGACGAAAATGTAGATGCAGTAGGCGCTTGCGTAGGTATGAGCGGAACCAGAGTTAACAACATCGTTGATGATCTTAGAGGAGAGAAGATAGACATCATTGAATGGGATGAGAATCCGGCTATCTTTATCGAGCATGCGCTCAGCCCTTCAAAGGTTGTTTCAGTTAAGCTTGTTCCTGGTGAGAAGGCAGCAAGAGTTATCGTTCCTGATTATCAGCTTTCACTTGCTATCGGTAAGGAAGGTCAGAACGCAAGACTTGCAGCAAGACTTACAGGCTACAAGATCGATATCAAGAGCGAGTCACAGGCCAAGGAGCTTGGACTTAGTGCCGAGGATTACGAAGACGACAGATACAACAACAATTACGCTGATGATGAATACGACGAGAAGTACGATGACGAGTATGCTGATGAAGAGTATGATGATGAGTACTCTGATGAGGAATACGATGACGAGTATGCTGATGAAGAGTATGACGGCGAGTATTCAGATGAAGAATATGATGATTATCCGGAGGATAATAAGTAATCCTGCGGTATTCGTATAGAAGAGACGTGATAAAATGGAGAAAAAGAAACCAATCAGAAGATGTGTCGGCTGCGGCGCATCAAAAGAGAAAGCAGAACTTTACAGGATCATCAGAACCCCGGAAAATGAAATACTTCTGGACAAGACCGGAAGAAAGAACGGAAGAGGGGCTTATATCTGTAAGGATGTTAAATGCATAGAGAAGGCAAAGAAGTCAGGAAGCCTTTCGAAAGCATTTGGCATTTCAGTATCTGATGAGATCTACGAAAGTCTTATGGAAGGATTTGCTGAGTAATGGATAAGAGACTTGGAATGCTGGGACTTTGCGCAAGAGCCGGAGGACTTGTATCAGGCGGATTCATGGCTGAGAAGGCTATTTCAGAGGGTTCTGCAAGATTTGTGCTTATCGCAGAGGATGCGTCTTTAAATACGGTTAAGAAGTTTGAGAATAAATGCAGATTTTATGAGGTTCCTTATGTTATCTGCAGTAATAGTGATGAGCTGGGACATTTGATCGGCAAGGAAAGCAGAACGATCGTTGTTATAACGGATGAACGCTTTGCTTCTGAGATCAAAAAAAGATTCGGGACCGGCAATATAGAGGAGTAATGAATGAGAGTATACGAATTTGCTAAAGTATTATCGAGTGAAACCGGTAAGGCTGTATCAAGTAATGATGTACTTCTGTTAATTGGAAATAAAAGAGAGGGGCTTAAAGCCTCAAGTGGTATCGACGATGAGCTTATTGGCTATGTCAGAAATGCTATCGTCAACTACCAGAAAGAAAAGGCAGTTAAAAACGGCACCGTTACAGATAAGGGTACAGAGAAGGCTGCTATGCCAAAAACAGTTGAAACAAAGGCGGAAACATCTGTAAAGGAAACAGTAAAAGCAGTTAATTCCGAAGGTGAGAAGGCTGCAGATGCTGATAGAAGACCTCGTCCTGACGGAGAGAGAAGACCTCGCCCGGATGGAGAGAGACCACGTCCAGATGGAGAGAGAAGACCTCGTCCTGATGGAGAGAGACCACTTCGCGACGGAGAGAGAAGACCACGTCCAGATGGAGAGAGAAGACCTCGCCCGGATGGAGAGAGACCACTTCGTGACGGAGAGAGAAGACCACGTCCAGATGGAGAGAGAAGACCTCGCCCAGACGGAGAGAGACCACTTCGTGACGGAGAGAGAAGGCCGCGTCCAGATGGAGAGAGAAGACCACGTCCAGACGGAGACAGACCACTTCGTGATGGAGAGAGAAGACCACGTCCAGATGGAGAGAGAAGACCTCGCCCAGACGGAGAAAGACCAGCTCGTGACGGATTTGCTCCAAGACCTGACAGAGGTGATGGAAGAAATCGTGACAGAATGGCAAGACCTGTTGATAAGGACGCAATGTACGATAAGGACAGGGATACAAGAGATGTAAGAGATCGCGGCAGAGACAGAGATCGTGACAGAGATAGAGACAGAGCAGGTGCTGACGATCAGCACAGCCGTCGTGAGAGCGAGAAGAGAGACAGAGAGAACAGACGTGACAGAGAGAAGCACGATAAGGAAAGACGTGACAGAGAGCGCCCTGAGGTGATGAGAAAGGAACAGCTTCATAAGGAGTCTGCTCACAAGGAAGCAGCCAGAAAAGAAGCTGCCAAGAAGGAAGCGGTTGAGCCGGTTATCAAGAATGTTACTCTTCCTGAGGTTCTTACCGTCAAGGAACTCGCTGACAAGATCAAGCAGCCTGTAAACGCTATGATCAAGAAGCTCTTCCTTGAGGGCAAGATCGTTACTGTAAATACAGAGCTTTCATTTGAAAATGCTGCTGAGATCGCACTTGAATATAACTATATAGCTGAGGAAGAGGAGAAGATCGATGTTATCGAGGAGCTTCTCAAGGATGTTGAGGATCCGGAAGATTCACTTACACCAAGACCACCTGTTGTCTGCGTAATGGGACACGTTGATCATGGTAAGACATCCCTTCTTGATGCTATCAGAAAGAGTAAGGTTGCCGAGGATGAGGCCGGTGGTATCACACAGCATATCGGTGCTTACGTTGTTAAGGTTGGAGATCAGAGGATCACATTCCTTGATACACCTGGACATGAAGCATTTACAGCTATGCGTATGCGTGGTGCACAGTCTACAGATATCGCCATCCTTGTAGTAGCTGCAGATGATGGTGTAATGCCTCAGACAGTTGAAGCTATAAACCATGCCAAGGCAGCAGGCATCGAGATCATCGTTGCCGTAAATAAGATTGATAAGGAAAGCGCAAATGTAGAGCGTGTTAAGCAGGAGCTTGTTGAGTATGGCCTTATCGCTGAGGACTGGGGTGGATCAACCATTTTCTGCCCTGTATCAGCTCATACTAAGGAAGGTCTTGACAATCTTCTTGATATGATCCTTCTTACAGCAGATATCCTTGAGCTCAAGGCTAACAAGAACCGTATGGCAAGAGGTCTTGTACTTGAGGCACGTCTTGATAAGGGAAGAGGACCTGTTGCAACACTTCTTGTTCAGAAGGGTACTCTTAAGGTTGGTGATCACATCGCTATCGGTGAAGTAAGCGGACGTGTAAGAGCCATGCTTGACCATAAGCAGAGACGTGTTAAGGAAGCTACACCTTCAACACCTGTAGAGATCATCGGTTTAAATGGTGTTCCAAATTCAGGAGATATCTTCCTTGCAACCAAGGGAGAGAAGGAAGCAAGAGAGATCACAGATGCATTTAAGGACAGAGGTAAGGAAAGCCTTATCGCAGAGACCAAGAGAGGTATGTCTCTTGATGACCTCTTCAACAAGATGCAGGAAGGTACAGTTAAGGAACTTGACCTTATCATCAAGGCTGATGTTCAGGGTTCAGTTGAGGCTGTTAAGCAGAGCCTTCTTAAGCTTTCAAATGAAGAGATCGTTATTAAATGTATCCATTCAGGCGTTGGTGCTATCAATGAGTCAGACGTTACTCTTGCAGCTGCTTCAAATGCGATAATTATAGGATTTAACATCCGTCCTGATGCACAGGCTAAGGCTCTTGCTGATCAGGAGAAGGTTGATGTAAGATTATACAGAGTTATTTATAATGCAATTGATGATATAGAGTCTGCCATGAAGGGTATGCTTGATCCTATTTACGAGGAGAAGGTTATCGGTCATGTTGAAGTCAGACAGACATATAAGGCATCAGGAATCGGAACCATTGCAGGTTCATACGTTCTTGACGGTATCGTTCAGAGAGGCTGCTCTGCAAGAATTACAAGAGACGGAGAGCAGATATTTGACGGTAAGCTTGCATCTCTCAAGAGATTCAAGGATGATGTCAAGGAGGTTAAGGCAGGCTTTGAGTGCGGTCTTGTATTCGAAGGCTTCAATGATATCAAGGTTGATGACCAGATCGAGTGCTACGCAATGGTAGAGGTGCCGAGATAAGGAGAACATTTTGAGAAAAGGTAATAGTTTCAGAGGTGGTCGTACAAACAGTGATGTACAGAGAGTCCTCAGTCATATAATCATGTATGAGGTTAAGGATCCAAGAGTAAATCCTGTAAGAACCACTATTACAAAGCTGGAGGTTACGAAGGACCTTAAGTACTGTAAGGTATATATCAGCGTGCTCGATAATGATGCGGCAAAGGCTGAGTGTATCAGAGGACTTGAGTCGGCAAAGGGCTTTATCAGAAAAAGCCTTGCCGACAGCCTGAATCTCCGTAATACTCCGGAAATAAGCTTCACACTTGATAATTCGATCGAATATGGTGTGGAAATGTCGAAGAAGATCGATGAGATCCTCGGACATGATAATCCGGAAGAAGCAGTTGACCAGGAAAATGATGATCCTGACGAGGATAATGAGGAAGCATAATGATTACAGATTACAAGGATAAAGCAAAGAAATTACATAAGCTTATAGCAGCAGCTGAATCCATTGCCATTCTCGGTCATTCCAAGCCTGACGGAGACTGTATAGGTTCGATACTTGGACTCTATAATTATATAAATGATAATTTTAAAGGCAAAACTGTAGATGCTTTTGCAGATACATTTCCGGCAAGCTTCAAGATACTTTCCGGAGCAAGAAAGATCAAGCATGATCCGGTCGATATGTGTTATGATCTTGCAATCTCTACAGATGCAGCCGACACAGACAGACATGGAAGGTTTAAAAATGTGTTCAGTAATGCAATCACAACCTTTACCATCGATCATCATGTAAGCAATCCAGGCTTCGGAGATATCTGCTGTATTGACGGAGATTCTTCTTCGGCCTGCGAGGTCGTATGCGAGCTTATCAATCTTGATAATGTAAGCATGGAGACTGCAGAGTGTCTGTATCTCGGAATGGTACATGATACCGGAGTATTTAAATACAGCAGCTGCAGTCAGAGAACCATGGAGCTGGCAGGCTGCCTTATCGCCAAGGGTGCCAGACCAAATATCGTGATCGATGAAACCTTCTACAAGAAGACCTACAGACAGAATCTTCTTATGGCTAAAACCATACTTGAGTCTAAGCTCTATGCTGACGGAAAGATCATTTCAGGATATATTTCCAAGCAGACCTTTAAGCAGTTCAAGGCAACTTCTCTTGATACTGAAGGAATTGTTGAGCAGCTCAGACTTACAGAGGGCGTTGAGGTGGCTGTATTTATCTATCAGCTTACCAGAAAGTCTTATAAGTTCAGCCTCAGGTCCAAGAATTATGTTGATGTCAGTGAGATCGCCACAAAATTCGGCGGCGGCGGACATATTCACGCTGCAGGCTTTGAGGCGGAAGGAGTTCTTGATGATCTGCTTGGGCAGGTTGTTTCTATGGCAGAGGAAAAGCTTAAATAATGTATAATGGTATTATTAACATTTATAAGGAGCAGGGCTATACATCATTTGATGTTGTAGCCTTGCTCCGTAAGATACTGCATCAGAAGAAGATAGGACATACAGGAACACTTGATCCGATGGCTGAGGGTGTTCTTGTTGTCTGTCTTGGAAATGCTACCAAGCTGTGTGAGATCCTTACGGCAGACACCAAGGAGTATGAGACGGTCTTAAAGCTCGGAGAATGCTCCGATACTGATGACTGCACAGGAAAGATCTCTGTAAGATCCGGCTTTGAGATACCTACTGAAGAGGCGATAAGGAAGACAGTTATGTCATACCTCGGAACCTATGAACAGAAGGTTCCGGAATATGCTGCAGTCAAGGTAAACGGAAGGAAGCTTTACGAATATGCAAGAGAAGGTCTTGCTGTGCCGGAGGTTTATAAGGAAATAACCGTTTACAGCCTTGATATACTGGAGATCGATTATCCTTATGTAAGGATAAATGTTGTCTGCTCCAAGGGTACTTATATCAGAAGTCTCTGCAGAGATATCGGTGAGGCTCTCGGCACAGGCGGACTTATGGAAAGCCTTTTAAGAAGGCAGACCGGAGGCTTTAAGCTTTCTGAAAGTAAGAAGCTTGATGAAGTTAGAAGTCTTTCGGAGGAAGGAAGGCTCGATGAGATAGTGCTTCCGATTGAGGCGCTTATCGGAGACTGGCCGGCAGCAGACATTTCCGAGAAGGGTATAAAATATCTTACAAACGGCAATAAACTGCTTTCGGATGATCTTCTTTTCAGAAGTTCTGCTGATGAAAAGAAAGCCATGGAGGGCATGATCTTCCGGGTTTATTTTGATGATAAGCTTTATGCTTTATATAAATATGATGATGACAAGAAGGCATTTCTTAACTATAAGATGCTTTCCCGGGTTGAAGAATAGACTATGAATATTACTTATGATATAGATGAAATAAACAGTGACGGACAATTAAGGAGTGCTGTAACGATCGGCAAGTTTGATGGTATCCATAAGGGACATCAGCTTCTTATCAAGAAAGCAGTAGGCCTTAAGAAGGAAGGACTTACATCCGTTGTATGTATAATAGATATGCAGAGACCGGGGATACTGAGCTGCGATGAGAGGATTGAGATACTAAACAGGATGAAGGTCGACTGGCTCATCATTTTAAGGTTTACCGACAGCTTTGCCAGACAGACGCCGGAGGAATTTATATCCGGATTCCTGAAGGATAAGCTCGGAGCAGAGAAGATAATAGTTGGAAATGATTTTCGCTTCGGTCACAACAGAGAGGGAAATGTAAATACTCTGAAGCAGTTTGAGAAAAAATACGGCTATTCCTGTGAATTCTACGAAAAGCTTGAATATGACAGGAAGGTCATAAGCTCAACCTATGTAAGGGATGCTCTCAGCGAGGGTGATATGGAGACTGTGAGAAATCTCCTTGGAAGAAGATTTTCCATAAAGGGCGAGATAGTTCATGGAAATCATCTTGGAAGGAATCTCGGATTTCCGACTATCAATATTCCGTTTGCTCATGATAAATACGTTCCGAGAAAGGGCGTATATTCATCACTTATAATGATAGGTGATAAGGTGTACAGAGGAATAACAAATATCGGCAACAAACCGACTATAGGTGATTATCCGGCTTCATCGGAAACATTTATATTCGACTTTGATGATGATGTGTACGGAAAGCAGGCAGAAATCTATCCGATCGACTTTATAAGAGACGAAAAGAAGTTCAAAAATATCACTGAACTTACAGGACAGCTGGCTGAAGATACCGAAAAAGTAAAAGCTTGCAATTTTCCTGAAATACATTAAAATGGTTTTTGTTTAAATGCACCAGTAGCTCAGTGGATAGAGCAGTGGCCTCCGGAGCCGCGTGCGTAGGTTCGATTCCTATCTGGTGCGATCTATAATAACTTAGGGGGACTAATATGACCAGCCTTGAGAAAAGAAAAAGAGAACTGAAAAAAAAGAAGATGCTGCTTCTTATCTGGAGCATTTTTCTTATTCTGGTCGGAGTCGGTATCACGCTTTATGTGACTAACTATAAAAAGATCAAGGATGCCGTAGATAAGAAGAATGATACGACGAAGATCTACGAGACAAATTCTGATCTTGAGATAAATATGCTTGTCACAACATACCTTAATGCAATGACATCCTGTGATCAGAAGACTCTGCAGAGTGTAGTGACCAATCCTTCACAGTTCGACAATATGACGGTTTTACTTAGCAGAGCCCAGAAGATCGTCGGATATTCGCATATTGACTGTTATACGGTTAAGGGTATTAAGGAAAATGAAATCCTTTGCTATGTTATAGCCAACATCTCTCTGAAGGACGTTAAGAGTACACCGAAGGATATAATGGTTTACTATATCGTTAAGGAAGCAAACGGAGAATACCGTATAAATAATAATGTTGATGCGGAGATTTCTGCATTTATCGATGAGAAGACTCTGAACGATGATATACAGGCACTTTATAAGATCGTAAAGGACGATGAAGATAAGTGCTATAACGAGGATAAAACGCTCAGGGATTTTTATGAGAAGTATCAGAAGTAGAAAAAAATCATTATTATATTACATTTAGATATGATATACTAAGGTCACGGTTTAAAAATCTAACCGTGACCTTTTTGATTACTGGATATCATCATTTTCAGTAAGTGAGTCAGTTTCAGGAGTGTCTTCATCATTTTCTGTTGAGATAGCAGTGATGTTTATGCCTCTGTGCTTAACAGGGGTTGAGAAGACTATCTGTGTTTCGGTCTTTCCGAATTCCTGAAGATGACCGATGAAGGTATCAAGCTCAAGTGTGCTGGTGAAGCATACCTTGATGAGCATTGAATATATTCCGGTGACACAGTCGCACTCAAGAACGTTCGGACATGAATCTATGAAAGGATAAAATTCAGGCTTCTGCTTCGGATCAAGTGCCAGATTGATAAATGCGGTAATATGAAAGCCAAGGGTTATCGGCTCTATATCAGCATGATATCCGCTGATGATGCCCTGCTTTTCAAGCCTTTCAATTCGTGCTGATACGGCAGGAGATGAAAGAAATACCTGACTTGCAAGATATTTGAGCGGGTATCTGGCATTTTCCTGAAGAAGATCAAGAATTTTTTTATCAATTTTATCCATGAGAGTTTACCTCGATTCTTTTGTTTGTGATATAGAAAGTATACATAACCGGACAAGAATATTCAAGAGTTTTCTAAATAATATTTAGAAAAAAGTGCATTTTACTTAATTATCAAAAGTAAAATGAGTAAAAAACATATTCGAACTATACAAAATTAGGTATAAATAATATAGATTAAAGCGGAGCAAGTGAAAGTAATGACAGATGATAAGATAAAACAGGAAAGCGGTCCTTCCGGTGTAAGGATCAATAAATACCTCAGCGAAGCGGGAGTTTTGTCGAGGCGTAAGGCTGATCAGGAGCTCGATGCCGGAAATATCACCATCAATGACAGAGTTGCCGGAAAGGGCGATATGGTAATGGACGGTGACAAGGTCTGCTATAAGGGCGTTCCGGTAAAGAAGGGCAGAAAAGATACCATACTTATCTTCAATAAGCCGCTGGGACTTGTGTGTACAGCGAAGGAAGCTGATAAAGACAGTATCTTCAGGAAGTATGATTTTCCGGAGAGAATGATCTACGTCGGCAGACTGGATAAGGATTCGCAGGGGCTGCTCCTTCTTACGACTGACGGTGATCTTGCCAACAGCATACAGAAATCCAGAAATAATCATGAGAAGGAGTATGTTGTAAGAGTTGACAAGGATATTGACGAGGCGTTTCTTAAAGGGATGCGCGGAGGAGTACCGATCCTTGATACGGTTACAAAGAAATGTAAGGTAGTTAAGCAGGGCAAC
>ONVE01000093.1 GCA_900321215.1 uncultured Eubacterium sp.
CATGCATCTATGCATGCGGCAGGCGTGGTTATCGGCCGTGAACCGATAGAGGAATTTGTTCCGCTGTGTAAAAATGGTGAGGCAGTCACAACACAGTACAACATGACAACGATAGAAGAGCTGGGTCTTCTGAAAATGGATTTCCTCGGCCTCAGAACGCTTACCGTTATTCGTGATGCGCTCCGAAGCATTGAGAGAAGAACCGGAAAGAAGATCAATATTGATAATATCCCTCAGGATGATGCAAAGGTTTATGACATGATCTCGGCCGGAAGGTGCGAGGGCGTGTTCCAGCTCGAGTCTTCGGGCATGAGAAATTTCATGAAGGAACTTAAGCCGAGAAATATGGAGGATATCATTGCGGGTATATCTCTCTATCGTCCGGGTCCTATGGATTTTATACCTCAGTACATTTCCGGAAAACAGCATCCGGAGGCAGTAACCTACGATCATCCGGCGCTTGAGAAGATACTCAGCCCGACCTACGGCTGTATCGTATATCAGGAGCAGGTTATGCAGATCGTTATGGAGCTTGCGGGTTATTCCCTCGGCCGTTCAGATCTTGTGCGTCGTGCGATGTCCAAGAAGAAGGCGGACGTCATGATGAAGGAGCGAGAGTATTTCATTCACGGAAATGCTGAGATGGGCGTTCCTGGCTGCGTTGCGAAGGGTATATCCGAGGAGACTGCGAATAAGATATTTGACGAGATGACGGACTTTGCAAAATATGCATTTAACAAGTCCCATGCAGCAGCTTATGCTGTCGTTGCATATCAGACGGCTTATCTTAAGTGCTATTATCCGTATGATTTTATGGCGGCCTTAATGACCTCCGTAAAGGATAATTCCAAGAAGCTTGCGACTTATATAGATGCCTGCAGAAAGGCGGGTATAAAGCTTCTTCCTCCTGATGTAAATGAAGGAGAAGGCGATTTCTCGGTTTCGGGAGAGGCTGTAAGATACGGACTGTCCGCAATTAAATCGATCGGAACAGCGGTTGTTTCTTCTATATTATCTGAAAGAAATGAAAACGGCCCGTTCAGGGATCTTCAGGACTTTATCGAGAGGATGACCGGAAAGGACATAAACCGCAAGGCTATCGAGAACTTTATCATGGCGGGTGCATTTGACGGCTTTAAGGTAAAGAGAAGTCAGATGATGGCAGTTTACCAGAATATAATGGACAACGCACAGAGAGAGAAGAAGAGCAAGATCACCGGACAGATAAATCTTATGGATTTCCTTGGAGGAATGGCCGGTGACGGAAATGATTCTTCAGGCTTTGGAGATGCCTTTGGTGTGGATTATCCGGATATCCCGGAATTCTCCAGAGAAGAGATGCTTTCCGGCGAGAAGGATATACTTGGAATATATGTAAGCGGCCATCCGCTTGACGATTACAGAGAAGTGATCGAGAAATGCAGTACGGCGGTTACCATGGATTTCTTCATGGACGAGGAGACCGGTAAGACGGTTGTTTCGGATAAGGCTGAATACAGCGTCGGCGGTATCATTGACGGCATTAATATGAAGATAACCAAGAATAATGAAAATATGGCTTTCCTTACTTTGCTTGATACTCTGGGAACTGTAGAGGTCATCGTGTTCCCAAGAACCTTTGAGGCCTGCCGCAGGCTTATTTATGCCGGAAGCAAGGTTATGGTCAAGGGACGTGCGCAGATAGCTGAGGAGGAAGGAAAGCTGATAGCCGGCGAGATAATAAGCCTCGATGATGCGGCGGCAACCTACAGACAGAAGAATAAAGAGATCTGGGTGCTTTTTGAGGATCTTCAGGATTATAAGGAGAACGAGTCTTCATTTATCCAGCTTCTTATGGACCATAAGGGCTTTTCGCCTGTATATGTCCAGCTCCGTGCCGAGAGGAGCAGAAAGCAGATGAAATGCTTTGTTGATCCGGAATCAGGCGTGATCGATGCCCTGAAGCTGGAATATGGTATTGATAAGGTTATAGTCAGAGATAAAAAATAGTACGGCAGGAAAAAGAAATGATAACATCAACTTCAAATGATAAGATTAAATATATGGAAAAGCTGAGAAAGTCAGCCTCTTTCAGACATGAAGAGGGGCTTTTTCCTGTGGAAGGTATCCGTATGATAAAGGAGATACCGGGAGAAAGAGTGGTAAAGCTGTATTATACCGAGAAGGCTTATGAAAGATACCGGGAAGAGATTGACAGTATAAATATTAATACCGGCTTCGAAGACGACAGGCTTGTTTCTGAGTCGTGCATGAAGAAAATGTGCGATACCGAGAATCCTCAGGGAATCATTTCTGCAGTAAGGATGGATGAATGTGCTTTCGAAGATATCATTTCCGGAGAAGGAGCTGATAAGAAGACGGCACCGCTGATACTTGTGCTTGAAAAGCTGCAGGATCCCGGAAATCTCGGAACTATCATCAGAACATCCGAGGCGGCCGGAGTTACAGGCATCATGATAAGCAATGATTCGGCGGATATTTATAATCCAAAGGTCATAAGATCTACGATGGGAGCAATATTTCGTATGAAGATATATGTTTCACCGGATCTTCCTGAGGATGTGACGAAGCTTAAGGCTTCGGGCATTACGGTTTATTCTATGCATTTAAATGGTGAGCAGTTCTATGAAAAGGACTTCACAAAGGGGACTGCATTTCTTATAGGAAATGAAGGAAACGGCCTTTCGGATGAACTGAGCTCACTCGCGGACGAAATGATAAGGATCCCGATGATGGGACAGGTCGAATCTCTGAATGCAGCGATAAGTGCGTCTGTTGCGGCTTATGAAGCGCTGAGGCAGAGGATTAAGAGGTAAAAAAAGAAAAGACAGGAAAGAGAGAATTTGGAAACAGTTATAAAGTCGATCATATTTTATTATGCGGTAATAAATATTATTGCATTTTTTATGTTCGGTTCGGATAAAAGAAAAGCTAAGAGAAGCGAATGGAGGATCAGTGAGAGCTCGCTTATCATGGTAAGTGTAGCAGGAGGAGCTTTAGGTTCGCTCCTCGGAATGCAGGTTTTCCATCATAAGATAAGAAAGCTTAAATTCCAGGTGCTGGTACCTCTCATGGTGATAATACATCTTGCATTGGTGTCAGCTGTATATATGTGGCTGAGTGAACTGAATATCTGAGATAAACAGTTCCGGAAGATGATCCATATGCCGTCGGAGAATAAAAAATATCCTCCGGCGGTTTTTTAATGATTATTTAATAATTAGTATTGTATAGTATCCTCAGAGTTAAGAAATATGTGCAGATACATAGAGACTTTTGAAAGAGGAGAGAGAAAATGTTATTCAAGGTATTAAGAAAAGATCTTAGAAAGAAGAAGAGCATAAATATCATCATAGTGATATTTGTTTTCATGGCAACGCTCTTTATAGCGACCAGTGTTAACCAGCTGCTTGTTACTGTTAACGGACTGGGAAACTTCTTCGAGATTGCTGAGGTCGCAGATTACAATATATTTTCGATAGGCAGTCTCGGAACAGAGCTCACGAATGCTGACAGACACGTCCTTGAAGTGCTCGATGAAGAGATTGAGAAAGGTATAGTTAAGTCATACACCTTTGATATGGGCTTCTGGTTTACAGGAAGAGACTTAAGGCTTAACGGCGAGAATGTAAAGTTCAGCGCAGGTATAGTGGCAAATACAGCTGACAACAGCATGACAAAGTTCTTCGACAAGGACAATAATGAGATCAAAGATGTAGAAGACGGATATATTTATCTGGGAACTACCATTATGAATGCGATAGGCGCCAAAGAGGGCGACACCTTAACAGTTTCCTCAGACAATGGTTTCTTAAATGATTATAAGATCAAGGGAGTTGTAAAGGACGCTGTATTCGGCGGAGAAATGATGGGCAACGGTCGAGTGATCATGAGCAAAAATGATATTGCAGAACTCGGAGAAAGTAAAAGCTTTGCCTATGCAGGAATGATAGGTATACATACAGACAATCAGAAGAAGCTTGTAAGCGATTTTAATGAAGCCTCATGTGAATGTGCATTTGCAGCAGACAAGAGTCTTCTTAAGACAGCATATATCATGGATATCGTAATGGCCCTCCTGCTTTTCATGGTCAGTGTCGGATTGGTACTTATATCAGTTCTGATCCTCAGATTTACGATCATTTTCACGATAAATGATGCATTTAAAGAGATCGGTATCATGAAGGCTATCGGTATCAAGGATAAAAGGATCCGTAGAATGTATATAGTTAAATATGCAATCCTTACCGTAGCCGGTGCGGCAGCCGGATTTATACTCAGCCTGTTTATCAGCCGCGCACTTGTTAAGTCATCACTTAAGACGATGGTCATCGAAAGCACCGGAAGCAGCGTGATCGTAATGCTTCTTGCATCGATGCTAATGATATTCCTTATCATTTTAGCAGCATATAGAAGTACCAAGAAGGTAAAGAAGATGAAGCCGATGGACGCTATAAGAAATGGCGCCGACGGCCAGAGATTCAAGAAGAAAGGTCTTATCAGATTAAAGAAGAAGAGAATCGGAACAACTTCATTTCTTGCATTTAACGACCTTACAGTCAGCTGGAAGAAGTTTCTAATCCCTGTACTTACAAGCGTTGTAGGAGCATGGCTTCTCTTCATGCCGGCAACGACGATCAATACACTTACCTCAGACAGGGTAGCACCTCTCTTCGGTTTCCAGGAATGCGATTTCTGTATTGTTGACGAAAAGTATCAGGCAAATGCAGTTTACAACAAGAACAGAGATTACCTGCATGAAGGAATGGATAAATTAGAGGATACTCTGAATAAGAATGGTGTTGAGGTTGAAAAGGTCTTTGTAGAGACAATGTTCAGAATGAAGATCAGAAAGGGTGATCTTAAGAGCAGTACAACAGCACTTCAGGGTATAAATACAAAGATTGAAGGATACAGCTTCAGAGAAGGAAAGGCACCAAAGTATGCAAATGAGATTGCTATCACAGAGAAAACAGCTGATTCGATCGATGCCGCTCTCGGAGATACGATCTATGTAAAAAATGGAGATCATGAGGAAGAATTTATAATAACAGCCATTTATCAGTCAATGAATAACATGGGCGAGGGCATCAGATTCCACGAGGATGCAGACATTTGCATGGATAATATCGGAACTGTATTTGCTTTCCAGGTTAGTGTTAAGGGAGAACATACAGTAAAGGAGCTTAGCGATCTGATCTTAAGAGAGTATGGAAGAGAGATGGAGGTATCAACATTTGTTAAATATACTCAGGATATGATCGGAAGCATTATTCAGAACCTGAAGGATTACAAGATACTTGTTATCCTGGTGGTAATGCTCATCAATGCACTTGTGATAATTCTTATGCAGAGAACCTTCATCATCAGAGAGAAGGGCAGCATCGCTACACTTAAGTCAATGGGCTACAACAACAGAAAGATCATGCTCTGGCAGACCAAGAGAATGAGCGTTGCAGTAATAATCGGAACAGTGATCGGAATGCTTACATCAGGTATCTTTACTAAGATAACCTCAGGTCAGGTATTCAGGATTATGGGTGCAAAGGACGTTGATTATATGATTAATCCGGTTGAAGTATATGTTATATATCCGGCAGTACTTATTGTGTTCAGCATGCTTGCATGTCTGTTCGTATCTAGAAGAGTTAAAAAAGTAGAAGTCAGAAGCATGAATGTTGAATGATAAAATGGAGGACAAAAAAATGGCAGCACTTACTGTTAAGGATCTTTGCAAAACATATGTAGTAAATAAAAGACAGATTAATATAC
Organism: uncultured Eubacterium sp.; assembly: GCA_900321215.1. Taxonomy (GTDB): domain Bacteria; phylum Bacillota; class Clostridia; order Lachnospirales; family Lachnospiraceae; genus Eubacterium_Q. The sequence goes on from ONVE01000093.1 coordinate 5,773, forward strand.
TTAAAAATGTATCATTTGAGATAGAAGAGGGTGAGATGGTCGCAGTCATGGGACCATCCGGATCAGGAAAATCAACACTTCTTTATTCTGTATCGGGAATGGATAAGGCAACGGCGGGAAGCGTAAAGCTCTGCGGCACTGAGATTACCGATATGTCTGAGAAGGAAATGGCTGATTTCAGACTTAAGAAGATGGGCTTCATCTTCCAGCAGATGAATATGCTGAAGAACCTTACCGTTTATGACAATATTATCCTTCCGGGCTATGAGGCACATTCCGGAAAGGAAAGAGAAGCCATCGACGAAAAGGCAAGAGAGCTTATGCATAAGATGGAGATAAGTGAGATCGGAGAAAATGATATCACAGAGGTTTCCGGCGGACAGCTCCAGAGAGCATGTATCTGCAGAAGTCTTATCAACAGCCCTGAGATCCTCTTCGCAGATGAGCCGACAGGCGCCCTTAACCAGAGCTCTTCGGAAGAGGTTATGCGAATGATGGCAAAGCTTAACGGAGAGGGAATGACTATCATGCTCGTTACTCACGACATGAAAAGTGCAGCAAAATGCAGTAGAATTTTATATATAGTTGATGGTAATATAAAGGGTGAGCTTTCCCTTGGTAAGCTCGTAAACGAAAATGGAGAATTCACGGAAAATGATATCCGTGCCCGCGAGCGCAAGGCCAGCGCCTGGCTTGAAGAGATGGGATGGTAAAGCCATGGGATTGCACGAGCGAAGCGAGTGAGGGCCCCGTGGTCCGTAGGACTCGGGACGCGAAGCGGACCCGTGGTTGCGAAGCAACCAAGCAACACATGCTTTGCATGTGTTGGAGCAAGAAAGCCACGGGATTGCACAAAAAAAGGAAAATTATGATAGATGTATTAATAGTTGAAGACAATGAAGAGATAGGTACTCTTCTGCAG
>ONVE01000089.1 GCA_900321215.1 uncultured Eubacterium sp.
CCTCCGGATCCATGCAGTATATCATATAGTATTCATCTGTATCTCCCACAAAACACTGATCTGCCGGGAATCTCTTTTTTGTCAGAGTTTCAAATGCAACCGAATTTATCTCTCCGGCTATATGAACATTCATACCTGCGATAATGACTGTATCACCGGTCTTTGGAAGCACGCCATTCTTATCTCCGGCCTGTCTCACCATTATCACATTCAGCACGTCATTTCCGCTTTCCGCCAAAGCCTCTCCTGTGATATCTTCCACAAGCTTATAGTATCCGTTACTCATCCCGATAAAGTTGAGTGGTTTGTCAAACACAATATTTTCTTCGTTTTCATTATCATGCTTCGGATAAACTACCCTCCTGCTGAAGCATTCGGTCTTTTTATATCCCTTCATTCCGGATATATCATCTCTTATCTTATCTATATCCTTCAGTCTAAGTATATTATCCACAGAAGTCCTGTTTCCGACTACAGGAATCGAAGGCTTGTCCTGACTGTCAAATTCGGTACTTATGACAGTCCTCATCGCACTGCTTAAAGCAACCGAAAGAGCTACACATATTCCCATACTTACCACAAGAAGTATAAACCTCCCGCGGCGCAGCTTAATATTTTTAAATCCATACCACACCGGATAATTTCTGATGCTCCTGCGTCTATTCCCTTTAATACCTTTTGGCGAAGACCCGCCTCTTTGACGTCTTCTTTCAGCGGATTTCGCATCAATATCATCTTTACTTTGCAGAGCATTTACAGGACTTAATCTGTACAGCTTTTCAATCGGAGAAACCATTGAATATCCAACGATAACAATCATATAGATGACCGTATATCCTAAGGCTGTCCAGCTGAACTTAAACCGCAGCCTTCCTATACCCGACAGTATCGTCTGTAATATTTCATTTCCGGAATCATAATTGTTCAGATATGAAAACAGTCCAATATCCGCAAACATTCCCACAAGGATTCCGGCTACAATTCCGATCGCTCCTACAAAAAACGCCTCAAGCAGTATCATTTTAATGATCTGCTTCCGCGTAAGACCGATGATACGAAACATACCATAATCCTTCTCTCGTTCATTTACGGAAATATTAAATGAATTTCTGACGATTACCATCACCATCACTGCAAATACGGCCGCTATGACCATCATAACAGCTGTCCGGATCAATGTATCATAAGCTGCTACTGAATCATCCGGATCGAAAGCCGCCAGTGCTTTATCATTTATAACCGGATTGCTGCCAAGAAACCTTCCAAGCTTTGTTGCCTGCTCTGCCAGATTCTTCTTATCTGCAAAGCTTACCTCAACAACAATCTCGCCCTTTTCATAGCCTGTAAAATAAACCTTCTCATTATTTCCGTACTCTGCCCTATATTGCCCTGTCAGAAGTTCCTCAAACGAATATCCTTTTCCGAGTGTATTCATGTCCATCAGGCTGTAAGAGGGTGCCTCATACATATTATTATGTGCACCGCTTATAAACAGTCTTTCGTCGAACTTTCCCGAATAATTCCTGCTGTATATTCCTACGACCTTCTTGGTAATGATGATATCCTTGGTGTGCTTCTCATATAGATCCGCTATCAGATGAGCATCTTCTTCATTTGCATAAGGTATCAGACCTCCGACAATACCTCCATAATTATTTTTATCTTTTTCTATTCTTTCGATGACATACTTATATTCCGGATCATTCCTGTATTTATCGATTGCTCTCTGTTCAATCTCCTTATGCAGTTTTTCTTCCTGCATACGAAGTTCATCATTTGTCATCCCTACACATACGGAATAATGAAAATTAATTCTGTCACCAATCTTTAATACCTTATTCTCGGACTCATCTATTGCATATCTTTCAGGATTATTTGCCCTCTCTTCCGAGATCACTACCTCATCATAATTCTTCGGATAATCTCCCTCTATAAGTAATCTTTTATCGAAAAATGAAAAATCTGATACGGTACGGACAGCTCCTTGCTGCGACAGAAAGAAGAGCTTACCCAGATTAGGAATATCATCAGTTTTTCCCTGAGACGCCCTATATAGCTTCTCGGCACTGCTGTCATCTAAAACATAAACAGCATCGTAAGGTCCCGTAGCCTCGTATTCCGACAATTTCTTACTGTAATCTATGCTGAAGCCTATGCAAAATATACTGAAGATCACAAAAGTTGAAATGATTATCGTAAATATTGTCATTGCAGTCCGAAGCTTGTTCTTGCCAATATATTTAAATGTCAGATCATTTAGCCTATTCATTTCTTATCATCTCCTTGTAAGTTACTTATAATCGTCCTTGACCAGCTCAAGAGCTACAACACCGGTTATGATAACCATGATCATCATTTGTGCTTATAATATAACCGCTTTCTAACAGTTCTCTAACAGATCACAAAATTTTTTAACAGAATATTCAGTCTACGGCCGGTTTTGTTAAAAAACAGGCTGATACTTTTCAAACATACACAGCTCCGGAAATAAAAAAGTGCTCATAAGCCGGAGCCTACAAGCACTTTTAAATGATTGCTTTTAACTTTCCATAACCTTTTTCGCATATGAACAGAGCGGTATAATAGTAATATCTCTAGCATTAGCTTCTTCAATAACCTTCTCGACCAGCTGCCTTGCGATGCCTCTTCCTCCAAATTCCGGTCTCACGCCTGTATGAGTAATCGTCCATTTGGAACCCTCTTCATAGAACTCGCACTCACCAATCTGCTGTCCGTTAATATATGCCGCGCTTCGGTTTGCCTCTTCTTCAAATACTACCTTAAATGTCTCTTTTAGCTCATACTGCAGAGCTTTCGTAGGGCATCTGTCAATGATATCAGCTATCTCGCGAGCCGGAGCCTGTGATGGATCGATCCACGGTCTTCTGACAGGTAAAAATACATCTGAATTTCCCCTGACACACTCAGCCGCATGTCCGCATACCTTAGGATTCCAAAATATCATTATCTCATCATTTTCGTATGTTTTGTAACCCTTAGCTTCTAATTCTTCTCTCTTCGACATAAGCTTCCCCTCCTTCTCATTTGTTATCTTTTTAAGATCAGTTATTGAGCTTCCGCAGCCGCTTCCGCCGTTTCTGTCATCCGTCCGCTTCCGAACTGTTTCAGCCGTGTATTTCTTTCATTAATCGACTGCCGTTCTCTTTAAGCCATTTTTTTGAAGCTCTGTAATCCGGCAGTACTCTTTCAACTTCCTTCCAAAATTCAGTAGAATGATCCATATGCAGACGATGACATAGTTCATGAACAACAACATAATCAAGTACCTCAACTGGTGCCCTCATGAGTGCCACATTAAGATTCAGATTTCCCTTCGATGAACAGCTTCCCCAGCGTGTCCTCTGATTCCGGATGGTAATTCTCCCATAATCCACGCCTACTATAGGCGCATACTCCTCGACCTTTCTCTTGAAGACCTTGGCTGCACTTTCCGCCAGTTCACGAAGCTCTGCCTCTGAAATGGTTCTGATACTTTCTTCTTCTATTTCCCTCTGACGTTTTCTCAGAGCGTGCTTTTCAATCCACTCCCTGTTTCTCTCAATCACATCGGAAATATCCTTCTTAGTAGTTCTGTTCGGAACCCTGAGGATAAAATGTTCTGAACTTACAGCCTGCAGAGAAAATGTTTTCCTCTTTGATTTTATCACGTCTATCTGTACATTCAAAGCTTCTTTATCCCCGGACACTTGTAAATTCATAGTATATCCAATTAATCCTTCCATTTTCCATAAATGTATTTTCGTTCCCAATCCGGATCACGCTTTTCTTCAAATTCAGAAATATCGCAATCATGATATAGATCATCTGCCATCTCTAATATTACATCTTTTATTTCGAGATTCTCTAACCATTTATCCTCAATCGCATCAAATTGACAAAACATGCTTAGATTTCGCTCAATGGAATCTGCTCGATGTCCACTCCTCCATCATGGCGGCAGGTTATGAGCGTTCCGCCACGCTGACGCTCCTTATGTGCGATGCCGCGCATTACAAGATAATCTATACTCATACCGTACGTGAGGCGGATTCCCTTATATTCCAGTGACATATTATTGTAATGATCATGTCCGCAGAAGAATCCCTTAGTGCTGCCCAGCTCTTTTGCGGTATCAAAAAGCGCACTCGGCTTGCTTGAGCAGCAGACCTTTCCGTATCCGTCCTCTTCATTAAAACCAAAAAAATATTTTACTTCATCACTTCCGCTGCGGTAAAGCTCGTACGCTGTCCGATACTGCTGAAGCGGAATGTGCAGAAATACAAATGAAGAAACATTCTCTCCCTGCTCTTTTCTGAGCCGCAGTACATTTTCACGATACCAGGCCACCTGATCATCATGAACGAAATCATATCTTCTGGTTTTCTCATCAATATATGCATTTGAATCAATCAGGAAAAGCGCCTGACGTATGCTGCCGTCTTCATTTATGATCTCAATAAGCTGATTATTCCTTCCGGTGATCTGCGGCTGTGTCAGGGGATAAAGAAGCAGACTGTCCTTTTTTGCGATGGCAGCAAGAAGACTACTCATCTCATGTCCATTCAATGCCGCCCATATCTCAGTATCATGATTTCCAAATGTAAACGCCCACGGCACGCCCAGCTGTCTCATGAATGCAGCAAAGGTTCTGACAAGCCTTTTATTATCAAGCGAATACATAAGACCTCTCTTCGGAAATGTCAGATCCCCCGTTATGACCACAAGGTTTGGTTTCGTATGACGGATCAGCTTTTCCGATGCCTTTAGTGCCTTGATATCCCTGCCATACGAAAGGAGTGCACCTCCCAGATGAATGTCTGTCAGCTGCAGGATGCGGAAATCCTCCCTGCCGGTTTGAATGGTATATACACCGTTATCTTCGTTGTAGCTGACATCATTTTTTCGATCAATTCTTTCGGAAATCGACTCTATATATGGCATGAGTCTGGCTTTACTGAAGATCATAAGTTCTCCTTACATCATTTATCAGTGTGATTTTGCGACAGCTATACTAACGATCATTGCAGATAACTCCGCCTCCGACAACACAGTCATCATCGTCATAGAATACTGCTGACTGTCCAGGTGTTACTGCTCTGACAGGCTCATCGAAGCATATTTTCAGCCTGTCCTCATCAACCATCGAGATTTTTGCTGCCTGTGGCTTGTGATGGTACCTTATCTTGGCTCTTACCCTCAGCTCCTCGCCCGGAGCAAGTCCATCTATACTAAGGAAATTTAATCTGTTGCAGATCACTTCCTTCTTGAAGAGCGCATCTTCAAGAGACAGAACAACTTCATTTTTCTCAGCATTTATCTCTTTGACAAATACCGGATGCCCCATGGCTATTCCAAGTCCCTTTCTCTGTCCTATCGTATAATGAATGATGCCCTTATGCTTTCCGAGGATATTTCCATCTTCATCGACAAAATTGCCTTCGCCCGGAACTTCTTCCTCTGAATTATATTCAATATATTCCGCATATTTTCCATCGGTCACAAAACAGATTTCCTGGGAATCCGGCTTCTTGGCAACCAAAAGTCCGGCTTTCTCGGCTATACTTCTGACCTCGTCCTTTGACAGGCCGCCAAGCGGCATGATAGTTCTCTTCAGCTGCTCCTGCGTAAGCCTGTAAAGCATATATGTCTGGTCCTTCTCTGCGTGATCAGCAGTTTTAACGGTATACCTGCCGTTATCCAGCTTTATCACATGCGCATAATGACCTGTTGCAACGTATTCCGCCTGCATCATATCCGCAGTCTCGATCATTTTATTCCACTTGATATAGCGGTTGCATTCGACACACGGATTCGGCGTCATGCCGGAAATGTAATCATTTATAAATCTTTTAATGACCTTTTCATTAAACTCAGCAACACAGTTCTCAACATAATACGGAATACCTATCATATGAGAAACCTTCTTTGCATCATCTATCTCGCAGCATCTGCTGTCTTTGCCGTCCTTGCTCATCCACACACGAAGAGTAACGCCGGACACCTCGTGGCCTGCGAGTTTCAGAAGATATGCTGCTACGGCGCTGTCCACGCCGCCTGACATTCCAACTATTACCTTAGACACTTTTTTATCTCCATTACTATGTTTATTGTTTAATCCTCACCGACCAGATGCACGGTTTTATATTCATGTCCGGTTGCAGGAAGAAATTTGTCTATCACATCTGCTGTTTTCAGCTTCAGGCTTGAAGTACAGACACAAGGATGACAGCCAAGATCTTCGCCCGCAAGAACATCCTCATCGATCAGAAGCTGAACCTTATGCTCTTTGTCATTCATAAGTCCCATGATGCTGACCGAACCGGGTTCAATATCCAGATACTTCAGCATATCCTCCGGTTCCGCAAATGATAAGCGCGCCGAATTGATCTGTGCAGATAATTCCTTAGTCTTGAACTTCTTATCTCCAGGCATCATCAATAGATAAAAGTTTGTTTTCTGCCTGTTGCACAGAAAAAGATTCTTACAGATCAAAACTCCAAGCACCGCATCTATAGCATTACAGGCTTCCATATTGTCAGCCGGCTCATGATCTGTGCGAAAATATTTAATTCCCAGCTTGTCCAGAAAATCATAAGTTCTGATCTCTCTGGGCAATCGTCCCTCTGTATTATCCGGTCTTCCGTTAAACAATTCCATTTGACTTTCCTCCAAATGTCGTAAATATGATACTTCTCCGGCCCGTCGATTCCGATGTTACATCTTGTACCCGCAGTCTGTCTTCTCTGGTCCGTCGATTCCGGACTCGTATCTTGCACGGAATTCCATATTTATATCACGGATTTCCTTCCTGCCTTCAATATATTCCTCGTACATCTCTGCAAGTCCGGCCGCACAGCCGTCACACGATCCGCTGATATTTCCGATTGATTCTGCAACTATTCTTTCTCTTTCTTCTCGTGTTGTATCCTTTATCAGGATTGATTTAAACTCTTCCATCTCTAGTACCTCTC
>ONVE01000078.1 GCA_900321215.1 uncultured Eubacterium sp.
AAAAATTTTGAAACTTGTAAACACATTTTAGGAGATAAACAGATGGCAGATAAGGTAAAAGGAAAAATTTCACAGATCATCGGTGCCGTCATTGACATTAAGTTCCCGGAGGGTCAGCTTCCGGAGATCTATGATGCTGTTATTATTCCGAAGCCGGACGGAGACAAGCTCTGCGTTGAGGTTTCACAGCACATGGGTGATGATACGGTAAAATGTATTGCCATGGGTTCCACTGATGGTCTCGTAAGAGGAATGGAAGCCATTTCCACAGGAGGACCTATCACGGTTCCTGTCGGAGAGAATACACTTGGACGTATGTTCAACGTACTCGGCGATCCGATAGACGGACAGGATGCTCCGGAGACAGAGGTTAAGCTTCCTATCCATAGAGCAGCACCTGCATTTTCAGATCAGGCAACTGATACTGAAATTCTTGAAACAGGTATCAAGGTAGTTGATCTTCTCTGCCCATATCAGAAGGGTGGTAAGATCGGTCTCTTCGGCGGTGCCGGAGTAGGCAAGACGGTCCTTATACAGGAGCTTATCAGAAATATCGCGACCGAGCACGGCGGATATTCGGTATTTACCGGTGTTGGTGAGCGTACCCGTGAGGGTAACGACCTTTATTATGAAATGAAGGAATCAGGAGTTATCAGTAAGACAACCATGGTATTCGGTCAGATGAACGAACCGCCTGGAGCAAGAATGAGAGTTGGTCTTACAGGTCTTACAATGGCTGAGTATTTCAGAGATGTCAGCCACAAGGACGTACTTCTCTTCATAGATAACATTTTCAGATTTACACAGGCAGGTTCAGAGGTTTCTGCTCTTCTCGGACGTGTACCTTCTGCGGTTGGTTACCAGCCAACACTTCAGACAGAAATGGGTGCTCTTCAGGAGAGAATCACATCAACCAAGAACGGTTCCATCACATCGGTTCAGGCTGTATACGTTCCGGCCGATGACCTTACGGACCCGGCACCTGCAACTACATTTGCCCATCTGGATGCTACAACGGTTCTTTCAAGATCTATCGTTGAGCTTGGTATCTACCCGGCAGTTGATCCTCTTGAGTCAACATCAAGAATCCTTGATCCAAGGATCGTCGGAGATGAGCATTATTCAGTAGCCAGAGGTGTTCAGGAAACACTTCAGAAATATAAGGAACTTCAGGATATCATCGTTATCCTCGGTATGGACGAGCTGTCAGAGCAGGATAAGCTGACTGTTGCAAGAGCAAGAAGGATTCAGAGATTCCTTTCACAGCCTTTCCATGTTGCAGAGCAGTTTACCGGTCTTCCGGGTACTTATGTTCCTGTTGCAGAGACTATCAGAGGCTTCAAGGAGATCCTTGAGGGACTTCATGATGATATTCCGGAAAGCTACTTCTTAAATGCAGGAACCATCGACGAAGTAGTTGAAAGATATAAGAACAGAGATACTAAATAATCGTATTAATTCGGCAGGGTAAAAATATGGCTGAGACACTACAGTTAAAGATAATTACTCCGGACAAGGAGTTTTATAACGGTGAAGCGGATTTTGTGGAATTTACCACAGTTGAGGGTGATATCGGTGTATATCCGAGACACATCCCCACAACCGTTGTACTTGCACCGGGAGTTCTTAAAATTCATAAAAACAAAGAGGTGCGACAGGCTGCGCTTCATTCGGGTTTTGCTGAAATACTGGGGTCTAAGATCACTATACTTGCGGAAGCGGTAGAGTGGCCTGAGGATATTGATAAGAACAGGGCCGAGGCAGCGAAGATCCGTGCGGAGAGAAAGTTATCCGATGATGCCGGAGATATAGGCAAGGCGGAGCTTGCTCTGAAGAGATCGGTGCTTCGTATCAAAATGGCCGAAAAAAACAAACGATAAGTAAGGAGCCGTGGCATTTTGTGCGCACGGCTTTCGTGCTATAAAAACGTCCCATGCGGATGAGCCTGAAAGGAAGAAAAAATGAGACGATTTAAGAAGGCTGTTGCCATCACTTTATCGGCATTAATGCTTTTTGCTTCATCATCATGCAAAGGCAAGGATGATAATAAGGAGAGGGCAACCAGACAGCAGAATATCATTGCAACAATTCAGAGAGATACTCAGGCAACCACTGAGAAAACTACTACAGAGGCGACTACAGAGGATATTTCTACTACGGAACCTGCAACGGATAATACGACTGAGGCACCGGTTTCGGGTGATGCAGAAGAGGCTTTTAAGGCATTTGAGGATGACCTTTTTAAGGATTCTGTAACCAACACATATCTGGATTATCATTATTCTGTAAAGGACGGAAGTAAGTACGGCCTTGAAAGACCTGAGGCAGGCTGGAGCCTCCTTGACTGGTCTGATGAAGCGATAGAAAAGGATAAAAAAGAAGGCGAAGAATACTATAACAGGCTGCTTGCCATCGATAAAAACGGGCTTAGTGAAAAAGACAAGGTGTCCTATGACATTTATAAGGAAATGATCGAGCTTAACATGCAGCTCGATGAGTACAGTCTGTACGCAGGAGAACTCTCACCGATGAGAGGACTCCAGTCGGATTTCGCAAACTATTTTACGGATTATCCTTTTTATGAAAAACAGGATGTTGAGGATTATGTGATCCTTCTTGAGAAATCCAAGGAATATATCGACAATGTCGTTGAATATGAAAAATACAGAGCTTCCAAGGGTTATGCGATGACGGATAACAACATCGATGATGTTATTGAACAGTGCGAGACCTTTGTGAAGGACGGCGACAAACATTTCCTTATAGAGCTTTTTGATAACAGGGTTGATGCCCTGACATTCCTTACAGATGACGAGAAGAAGGCTTATAAGGAAAGAAATAAAAAGGCTATCATTGATCAGGTGATCCCTGGATTTAATGATATAATCAGCGGACTTAAGAGCCTTAAGGGCAAGGCGCCTCATCAGATGGGCCTCAGCTATTATGATAACGGAGATAAATATTATACACTTCTTCTTCAGAGATTTTCCAATTCAAAGAAAACCCCGGAAGAGGTTATAGAGTATTATGACAGTAGATTAGCAGAGATCAAGCAGGAAATGAGAGATGCTTATCTTGCTGATCCGATGGGATATGAGTATTTTATAAGTAATTACGGAAATCATCTTAAAGGTGCTGATGAGATGGCTTCAGCTGATGTCATCGAGCAGCTTATGAAGTCTGCAATGAAGGATTATCCTGAGATTCCGGGCGTATCACACATACCTTACAATGTTGATTATCTTGATAAGACACTTGAGACCATCATGGAAAATGTTCTCGCTTATTACAGATCGCCGGCGCTCGACATGCCTGACAACAATATCATCAAGGTAAATGGAGGCCATCTGGATGGACAGTGGGCAACTCTTGCACATGAGGGATGCCCGGGACATATGTATCAGTACAATTATTATATGTCAACAAATCCAAGCAATATGAGAGCTGCTATGGGCCTGATCGGATATCAGGAGGGCTGGGCAAAATATGCTGAGTACGGATCATATTATGCTTATGACTATCCTGATACAGATTATGATGAGACCATCGCAACATTAACAAGACTTGAATCAGAATATAATATGCTTGTAATGGGTATCGTTGATATCCATGTAAACTACAGCGGATGGACGGTTGAGGATCTGGAAAGCTATTTTTCATCAAATGGTCTCAATGCTGCGGCTGCTGAGAAGATATTCAACGTTATGACCGGAGATCCGGCAGCTTACCAAAGCTACATACTTGGATATTATGAGCTTAAGGAGCTTCGCGTAAGGGCTGAAAAAGAGCTTGGAGCAAAGTTTGATCCTGTAGAATTCAACAAGGTGATCCTTGAGAACGGACCATGTCAGTATGATATCCTTGGTGAGCAGGTTGACAAATATATTAAGAGTAAATAAGGCGGATCATGAAATTAGACATTTTATATGAAGATGAATATTTACTGGCCTGTATCAAACCGGGAGGAGTGCCTTCCCAGGGCGATAAGTCAAATGATCTTGATATGGTCAGTAATGTGACGAATTATCTTTTTGATAATTCCGATTCGGATGAGGAGCCGTATGCAGCACTTATCCATAGGCTGGACAAGCCGGTCGGAGGCATACTTCTCTTTGCAAAGGACAGAGAGACAGCGGCAAAGCTTTCAGATATGCTTGCTGACGGAAAGATAACAAAATACTATCAGGCTGTGCTTACAGGAGAACTCCCCGAGGAATCGGGTGTCTTTACGGATTATATAGTCACAGACAGTAAGACCGGAACCTCAAAGGTCGTTCCAAAGGATACAAAGGGCGCGAAGAGGGCTGAGCTTTCCTATGAGCTTCTGGATGAATTCGATACCGATAACGGACCGCTTTCGTATGTTCTTATAGAACTTATCACAGGAAGACATCATCAGATCAGATGCCAGATGGCGGCACATAATGCTGCAATCTGGGGCGATATGAGATATAATCCGCTCTTTGCAGGCAAGAACAAAAACGGCGGAAAGACAGCCGGCAAAAAGGACGGTCATAAAGGGCCTGAAAGAAATGGCGGCAGAGGTAAGAAGGCCGGAGGAAAACAGGACATCGGACTGTATTTCTCCAGAATGGAGTTTGATCATCCGGTAACAGGCGAGCATATAGTGCTTAAATCCGAGCCGAGCGGCACTGCATTTGAAGCTATCGAGCTTGATGAGGAGTAAGTACAGGCGGATTTCGGGGTTTCGGGTAAAGAAGAAAACCGGCTGCGGAGCCCGGTCGTAAAGTGCGCAATATGCTTGACACTTCGTATCAATTAGTCTATATGTTATACATATGAAAATATTAGTATAACGGTCAAAAAGAAACGTTATGCATATAAAATATAAGGGACAGTAAAACGCAAGGTCCCTGAAAGAAAGATAAATCAGAAAGAGGACAGATTAATGGCAGACGATAAGAAAAAAGTAGAAGCGATAACCTCCATGGAGAAGGATTTCGCACAGTGGTATACAGATGTAGTTATCAAGTCAGAACTGATCGGATATACAAGCGTTAAGGGATGCATGGCGATAAAGCCTGCAGGTTATGCTATCTGGGAGCTTATCCAGAAGCAGCTTGATGCAAAGTTTAAGGAAACAGGCGTAGAAAATGTTTATATGCCTATGTTCATTCCTGAGAGTCTTCTCGAGAAGGAGAAGGATCATGTTGAGGGCTTTGCACCGGAGGTTGCCTGGGTTACTCACGGCGGACTTTCAGAGCTTCAGGAGAAGCTTTGCGTAAGACCTACATCAGAGACACTTTTCTGCGATTTCTATGCTAAGGATATTGAGTCCTACAGAGATCTTCCAAAGGTATATAATCAGTGGTGTTCAGTAGTAAGATGGGAGAAGGAGACAAGACCTTTCCTTCGTTCCAGAGAGTTCCTGTGGCAGGAAGGACATACTGCACATGCAACAGCTGAGGAAGCTGAAGCAAGAACCATCCAGATGTTAAATGTTTACGCTGATTTCTGCGAAAATGTTCTCGCTATGCCTGTCATTAAGGGACAGAAGACAGAGAAGGAGAAGTTTGCAGGTGCGGTTGCAACATATACTATCGAAGCACTTATGCATGACGGCAAGGCTCTTCAGTCAGGTACAAGCCACAACTTCGGAGATGGCTTCGCAAGAGCATTTGACGTTCAGTATACAGACAAGGAGAATAAGCTCCAGTACGTTCATCAGACATCATGGGGCGTAACAACAAGACTTATCGGCGCTATCATCATGGTTCACGGTGATGATAACGGTCTTGTACTTCCTCCAAAGGTTGCTCCTACACAGGTTATGATAGTTCCTATCATGCAGAAGAAGGCAGGAGTTCTTGAGAAGGCTGAGGAGCTCCGCAGTGCTATCAGCGCATATGCAAGAGTTAAGGTTGATGCTTCAGATAAGTCTCCTGGTTTCAAGTTCGCAGAGCAGGAAATGAGAGGTATTCCTCTCAGACTTGAGGTTGGCCCAAGAGATATCGAGGCAGGCCAGGCAATTCTTGTAAGAAGAGACAATGGTGAGAAGGAAACAGTAGCATTTACAGATCTTGAGAAGAGAATTCCTGAACTCCTTCAGACTATCCAGAAGGATATGCTTGAGAAGGCAAGAGCTCACAGAGATGCAAATACACATACAGCAAAGAACTGGGATGAGTTCAAGGATATCATCGAGAACCGCCAGGGCTTCATCAAGGCTATGTGGTGCGGTGAGACTGCATGCGAAGAGGAGATCAAGGCAGAGACAGGTGCATCAACAAGATGTATGCCATTTGCACAGGAAGAGATCACAAATGTATGCGTTCACTGTGGTAAGCCTGCAAAGAAGATGGTTTATTTCGGACGTGCATACTAAAATATAAGATAAAAATAAGAATGATTAAACCGCAGCGGCACAGTTTGTTGCTGCGGTTTTTCTACAGAAAATTATAAAGGGAAGCGGATGGATAAGATAAAGATAACTCTGCCGGCTCAGGTTGCAGAGATTATAGATAAACTAAATAGTGCAGGCTATGAGGCGTATGCTGTCGGCGGCTGCGTCAGGGACAGCCTCCTGGGGCGTGAGCCGCATGACTGGGATATCACAACATCTGCAACGCCGTATGAGGTCAAGGGAATCTTCAGAAGGACAGTTGATACAGGCATTAAGCATGGTACTGTGACCGTTCTCCTCGGCGATGAGGGGTTCGAGGTGACAACATTTCGCGTGGATGGCGAGTATTCCGATCATAGACACCCGGAGGAGGTTTCCTTCACAAGAGAACTGAGTGAAGATCTTCTCAGGAGGGATTTTACCATAAACGCCATGGCCTACAGCGAACCGACCGGCGTGGTCGATCTCTATGGAGGACTTTCTGACCTTGAAAATAAAGTCATAAAGGCTGTCGGCGATCCGGATGCAAGATTCGATGAGGATGCGCTCCGCATCATGCGTGCGGTTCGTTTTGCTGCACAGCTTGGCTTTACGGTGGAAGAAAATACTAAAGCAGCTATCGTAAGGCATGCGGAGTTCTTAAGGGATGTCAGCGCTGAGAGGATAGAGACCGAGCTTACAAAGCTTATTACCTCTCCTCATCCTGAGAAGCTGATCGATGCGTATCAGCTTGGCATAACGGCGGTGATCCTTCCTGAATTTGATAAAATGATGGAAACCCCGCAGAATAATCCATTTCATAAATATGACGTGGGAAGACATACAATAGCCGTAATGCAGAATGTACCGGCCGTACGGGCAATGAGATTTGCCGCGCTTTTCCACGACATGGCCAAGCCGGAGTGCAAGACAACGGATGAAGCAGGCATCGATCATTTTAAAATGCATTCTGTTAAGGGCGCCGATATGGCTGTGAGCATCATGCGAAGGCTGAAAATGGATAATGATACCATCAAGCGTGTGAAAAGGCTGGTTTACTGGCATGATTACGGCATCAAGGGAGATGTGACAAAAAAATCCCTGCGTCGTATGCTGTCGCAGTTCGGCGCAGAGAATTTTGAAGATTATTATAGTATCAGACAGGCTGATATGCTTGGACAGAGTGACTATATGCTTGAAGAGAAGAAAGCCAATCTTCTTCGTATCAGAAGTATGTATGAGGAGATCATAGCAGAAGCTGACTGCCTTACGATCAAGGATCTTAAGGTGGGCGGCAGTGATGTGATGGCTATAGGAGTCCCTGCCGGTCCTGAGGTGGGTAAGATCCTGAAATATCTCCTTGATAAGGTGCTTGATGATCCTTCCTGCAATGAGAAGGAGAAGCTGTTACAAATGGCTGAAGCATATATGACAGAACGCCCAGAGCAGTCATAGAGAGGCCTGCTATGAAGAGCCCCTTCTGAAGGGGTGATGCAGTACCGGCAATCTCAAAGATTCCGCGGAGCAGGCTGCTCACCGTAAGTGCTGCAACGCCGGAACAGTACAGATTGATCGTGATACGTCCGGGGCGCGGAAGTTTATTTAAAACTAAAAGAATAAGACATGGCAGGACGCCTAAAATGAGGGTCCAGAGGAAAAGCCAGGTCATATAAGGAGATCTGACATTGTGGGAGAAGCGGTCGTAGATCAGATAGAAGATCAGCGAGAAGACGCTTATTCCGGCAAATATCAGAGCTCCTTTTTTCATGTTTGGTCTAATATCCGATGTATACAATGTCACTTACACTCCTTTCCTTTGTTCTGTTGCCGCCGGTGGTAGGGTTGTTGATAACCTCACCGAGAGTGTCATACAGAGTGGATGAAAATCCGCGCAGACCGGTCTGTGTATCGCTGAGACGTACGCCATTTGTTATGCGGAAGAAGAAGCTGGTAAAACGGTTTCCGAAGCGGCTCCTCCACGGAACATTTCTGCCTGAGAAATCCCGGACTCCAAGGACGAGGCTGCCCGGATTTTCTGAAAGCTCCTCTGAAACACGAAGGATATCCTTCGTAAGATGCTGCCCGTCGCCATCGGCTGTTACTATGCCGGTATCATTCGGAAAATACTCTGCGGCAGCACGGATGCCGGTCTTTAATGCGGCACCCTTGCCCATATTTTTTTCATGGCGGACGATTATCGCGCCATTTGCTTCACAAAATGTAAAATATTTCCGGTAGGCTTCACCGCTTCCGTCATCGACAACGATAATGTGCGTAAAGCCTGTTTTCTTAAGCTTCTGCACCAGGAGAGAAAGTGAAAGTCCCGGCTGGTAGGAAGGTATAAGAACTGTATTTTTTATCATAAGATAACACCTCCGTTCGGTGGTAAAAGGATTAATTGTTAGGTAGAGTATAGAGGCGATTGCTTAAAGTAATCTTAAAAAGAGATAACTGCAGAAAATGCAAGTATTAATACAAGAATCTAAGAAAAATTCTTCACAAATCGCAATAATTAGAGTATAATTTTAAGGAACTGTGGACTTAGCTGCAGTTTCCGGCTGCCGTACCGGACGGCATTTCTGTCATAGGTACAGCCGGACTTGTTTAATCCGCAGGGATTATAGATATAACGGATTTTATCGGCAGAATATAAAGATATGCGTGAAAATACGCAGATAAGAGGAGGAAATGATATGGATTACATGAAGGTTTATGAGGAGTGGCTTACAAGTCCTTTCTTTGATGATGAGACAAAGGCTGAGCTTAAGGCTATAAGCGGTGATGACAAGGAGATCAAGGAGAGATTCTTCTGTGAGCTTGAATTTGGTACTGCCGGACTCAGAGGCGTTATCGGAGCCGGAACAAACCGTATGAATAAATATGTCGTAGCAAGAGCTACCCAGGGTCTTGCAGATTATATCATTTCAAAGGGTGCGCAGGACAAGGGCGTTGCCATCGCATTTGACTGCAGAAATTTCTCACCTGAATTTGCTGATGTAGCAGCACTTACACTTAATGCAAATGGTATCAAGGCTTATCGTTTCGAGTCACTCAGACCGACTCCGGAGCTTTCATTTGCAGTAAGATATCTTGGATGTACCGCAGGTATCAACATTACAGCAAGCCACAATCCGCCTGAATATAACGGATACAAGGTTTACTGGGAGGATGGTGCGCAGATCACACCTCCAAATGATACAGGCATCATGGACTGCGTTAAGGCTCTTAAGATCGAAGAAGCAAAGACTATGGACAAGGATGCAGCCATCGCCGCAGGACTTTACAATGTAATAGGTAAAGAGGTAGATGACGCATATATCGCTGAGCTTAAGAAGGTTATCATCCATCAGGATGCTATCGATAAATTCGGTAAGGACATCAAGGTTGTTTACTCACCGCTTCACGGAACAGGAAATATTCCTGCAAGACGTATCCTTAAGGAGATCGGATTCCCTAATGTATATGTAGTTCCTGAGCAGGAGCTTCCGGACGGAAACTTCCCTACAGTTGATTATCCGAACCCTGAGGCAAAGGAAGCATTTGCGCTTGCGCTTAAGCTCGCTGAGGAGAAGGATGCTGACCTTGTTCTTGCAACCGACCCGGATGCAGACAGACTTGGTGTATATGTTAAGGATAGCGCTTCAGGCGAATATAAGTGCCTTACAGGAAATATGTCAGGAAGCCTTCTTGCAGAGTATGAGCTTTCTCAGGTAGCTGCAACAAGAGGAATCCCTGAAGATGCAAAGCTTGTTAAGACTATCGTTACTACAAACCTCGTAGACCAGGTTGCAAAGGCTTACGGAGTTGAGGAAGAGGAATGCCTGACAGGCTTCAAGTGGATCGGAAGAAGGATCCTTGCATACGAAAATGAAGGAAGAGGAACTTATCTCTTCGGATTTGAGGAAAGCTACGGCTGTCTTATCGGAACACATGCAAGAGACAAGGATGCTATCGTTGCAACCATGGCTCTCTGCGAGGCAGCAGCATTCTATAAGTCACAGGGCAAGACTCTGTGGGATGCGATGATCGATATGTACGAGAAGTATGGTTATCATATCGACGCTATAACAACTATCACCATGAAGGGGCTTGAGGGTATTGCCAAGATCGGAGCTATCATGGAGGCACTTCGTGCAAATACACCTTCTGAGATCGCAGGCTACAAGGTACTTAAGGTTAGAGATTACCAGAAGGATACTGTTACAGATACAGCAACAGGAGAGGTTAAGTCTACAGGACTTCCAAAGTCAAATGTAGTTTATTACGATCTTTCCGATGATGCATGGCTCTGCGCACGTCCGTCAGGAACAGAACCTAAGATCAAGTTCTACTATGGAGTTAAGGGAACTTCACTTGAGGATGGTCAGGAGAAGTCTAAGAACTTTGAGACAGAGGTTCAGAAGCTTATAAAGAGCCTTGAATAACGAGTTTTTTAAGAGTTATAAATATTTTTAAATATTATTAGCACTCGTTATTGACGAGTGCTAATTTTAATGCTATAATCAACTTGTTTTTGACAATATGTGTAATGCTATGCTCTTTTTTATAAGGCATTTCCAGATAGAATTAAGAAGGTGACTAAGATGAGCCAGAAGAGAGACTTTTACGAAGTTCTCGGAATAGACAAATCAGCAGATGAGGATGCGATCAAGAAGGCGTATCGTATTCTTGCCAAGAAATATCATCCTGACGCAAATCCGGGTGATAAGGAGGCTGAGGAAAAATTTAAAGAAGCATCAGAAGCTTATGAGGTTCTGAGCGATCCGAAGAAGAGGCAGGTGTATGACCAGTTTGGTATGGCTGCATTTGAAAATGGCGGCGATCCGGGATTTGGAGGCGGAGCCGGCGGTTATTCTTCGTATGGTTTCAGCGGCGATCTGAATGATATACTTGAAGGACTTTTCGGCGGCGGCTTCGGCGGTGGCGGTTTCGGAAGCTTCTTCGGCGGCTTTGGCGGAAGAAGAGGACCGATGCGTGGACGTGATGTAAGCGCAGCTGTAAGGATCACTCTCGAAGAGGCAGCTAAGGGCTGTGAGAAGGTTCTTAATATCAGAAATGCCGGCAACAAGGAAAGCCTCAGCGTAACGATCCCTGCCGGTATGGAATCAGGTCAGAGGATAAGACTGAGAGGCAAGGGCGAGCCTAGTCCAAATGGCGGCGAGCCGGGAGACATACTCCTTGAAGTTGATATCATGGAGGATGAGAGATTTAGGCGTGATGGTATCGACATTTATACTATCGTAAGAATCCCATATACAACAGCTGTATTCGGCGGCGAGGTTATAATGCATACACTCTACGGAGATGTTAAGTGCAATATCAAGGAATGTACTCAGGCAGGAACCCAGATGCGTCTTAAGGGCAAGGGAATGCCGGTAATGGGCAGGAATATCTACGGTGACGAATATGTTACCATAGAGATAGAGGTTCCTCGCAAGGTAAGTAAGAAGGCAAAAGCAAAGCTTCAGGAATATAAAGAAATACTTGATAAAGACTGATTTTTAAGAACAGGGCATCGCAGGATGCCCTGTTATTCTATGCAGACACGGAGCTTAAGGCATATTCTGATGAGTCTGTAAAAGTATGAAAAAAACTTCACAAAATAATTAGCACTCACCTCTTGACAGTGCTAACAATCGGTGCTATAACGTAGTCAGAACAAAGGAACAGAGAAGATCCGGTAAAGAAAAAAGGATCCAAACCCTCCGTCCCAATGCTCATAGAAAATGTTAAGTAACAGGCTTTATGAGAAAAAAGGAGGAATGACCTATGTTACTACCAGCACTTTTTGGAGAAGATTTATTGGATGATTGGTTTGATTTCCCAAGGATGAGGGATTTCGATGACATCGACAAGAAGCTTTACGGCAAGCATGCAGCAAATGTTATGAAGACAGATGTGCATGAGCTTGATACAGGATATGAGCTTGATATCGATCTTCC
>ONVE01000150.1 GCA_900321215.1 uncultured Eubacterium sp.
ACTGTATCCAATATAAAAAGAAAAGGACATGTCAAATGGAAAAAGTTGCCCATCATAAGGTCTGTAGCCCATGCAGCTTCCAGCTCCGACAGACAATCAAAAACATAAAATGCATCATATCCTTCTCTTTCTATTATATTATGTATATCAACAGTAAATGTTTCAAATCGATGCGAAAGCTCGACCTGCTCTATCTTAAGTCCTTTCCTCGGCGTAAGGATCGGTTCATGCTCCGCAAACCTAATATATATAAGATTTCTTCCATCCTTTATCGCCTGATCTGCAAAACGTTCTGCTACCATCCGGAATTCATCAAGTGACGGAACCTGCCAGACAACATTATCCCCCAGACGTATGCTTGACAGTGCTTCATCCATCATTGGTATTCCGGATCTGATCATTTCAAAAGCAGCCATAACCCCTTCTCCTTTCTAACAACCCCGGCAGTATATTCTCACGGAAGTATTTTTATAACAGCCGTATTCTGATACGCAAGAGTTTCGTTATGTATGAAACCCACAGTTCCTTCTACCGGTGCAAGAAGCTCCTCCTTAACCGTCGCCTCATACGGATGTATTATCCTCGCAAGCAGCTGCCCCTTCTCAACTCTGTCCTGCGCTTTTACCTTTCCCTCGAAAAACCCCGAATGACTTGTTCTTACATCTATAAAGTCTGTAGTTTCGACAACCCTTGATATATATCCTTCATCCGAGCTGTAATCTATGATTCCCTGCTTAGAGAGAAAATTCAGTATTGCCCTTTCTCCCATAGCAGCGCTTTTCTTATCTATCTCGCCGGTACTTGAGGTATATAGGGAAAATGCCTCCGTCTCCCAGATCTGCCAGTTATAATTCAGCGTCGCAGTATCAAAAGGTCTCGGATGATGCAGTACAACATAAGGCATACCAAACTGCTTCGCCATATCTACATTTTCAAGTCCGGTCTTCATTATCCTTATCTGAGGTACAAAGTTGCCCGGCATATAAAATGAAGCCAGCTGAATTCCGATCTCATAATCCTGAACAGCCTTAAATATACCATCTGCTATCCTCTGAGTGGTCTCGCCAAGATCATATCCCGGAAACATTCTGTTGATATCAGTATTATCTATGGTCCAGAATCTCTTCTTTACATTTACCGAGTATGGATTGCCACACGGAACGATAAGAATACTCTTATCTTCTGCGATCTTGCCTTCCCTTTCCAGCTGCTCAAGCTTTTTTATAAGAAGTGAACACACATAGATCTGCTGATACTCATTTCCGCGAAGGCTTCCAACAACCGCTGCAGTTTTTTCTCCGCTGCCAAACCTGTAGCCGGTCACACGGAAATCATCTCTATAGAGAGCCTTTATCTCAAACAGGGTCATTTTTTCCATTTGTCATATACCTCCTGCTTTAAAATCCTTCCCATCAGAGAGCCCTCTTCTACAATGGGATATTCTCTAATGGTAAAAAGCCAGCCGTCATCCGGGGCATTTATCTCTGCAAGAAGCTCCCCGCTAAGCGGATTCACTATCCTTCCAATATGATCTCCTGTACGGACCAGACTGCCATGACACATATCCTTGATGAACACTCCGGAAACCGGTGCATTCAGATAGCACACATCTCTGCCGTCCTCATCATAGGAGATCACAGGTTTTCTTATTCCTTCCACATCTTTATTCCAGATACCCATGTTTCTCATCAGCGACAGTATACCGTCCGTCAGCTGGTCGCCATATTCCTTGGTTATCCTCATTCCAACTCCCATTTCCACAACAAGTGTCGGAACTCCGGCAGAGTTAAGGCTATATGCAAATGTTGATTCCAGAACTGTACTCGCCCCGTGAACCCATATAAAATCCACATTAGCCTTCTCTGCTATAGGAACCAGCCTCTTTTTATGAAGCTCATTTATCCTTATCTGCGGAACCTCGGTCAGAAATATATTGCTTGCATGAATATCTATGCAAAGGTCTGCGCCCATCATATCCTTAACTATCTGAGCAGCTATATATTCATTCATATCTCCATGATCATTTCCCGGAAATATCCTGTTCATATCAAGATCAAATGCAGGAATTCCTCTGGTTATAGAATCTATACCAAAAGGATTCATCGCAGGATAGATGTCAACCAGGCCGCTCAGACTCTCAGGATCATTTTCCAGCCTTCTGGAAAGCTCATATGCAACATACTGCCCTTCCAGTTCATCGCCATGTATACCGGTTACGATACATATCCTTTTTCCGCATTTTCCTATCCTATGTTTTTTTATCTCCAGAACCTCATCCACCGGAAGCTCTGCACTAACAACACTTTTTATCATTTCGTACTCCCATTTACTTCTTTTACATAAACCGAAATATCCTGACTCTGCCTTACCTTACCGACAAATACGCCCTGATTCACCAGACAGTCGCTGTAATCTCTTCCATGAGCGATCTTAATATGCTGATCTGTTACAACTATTCCGTTGGTAGGATCAAGAGGAAGCCAGAATCCGTCAGTATATACCTCTATCCATGCGTGGGATTCTCCTTCACCGATCATCATCCCGGTGACATATCTGCAAGGTATCCTTTTTAACCTGAGCAGAGCCAGCATGATATGAGCATAGTCCTGACATACACCTTCCTGCTTACGAAAGGCTTCTTCAGCCGTCGTGCCGATCCCGGTAACTCCCCCCTGATATTTGAAGTCCTGATATATTTTATTCATTATATAAATGGAATATCTTAGATTTTCTGAAATATCCTCAGTTTTTAAAAAGGTCCGGTAATATTCCTTAATAAAATTCACAATCTGGCTTTCTTTTGAGCTTTCATGATCAATTGAACTGCGTTCAGTCTCATACTGCTCATTCAGCCTGCGGGAATACTCCCTTAGCGCCTTTCCTGCTTCCGTGCATTTTGTAGGATACTTGAAAACTGATTCATCCAGCTTTGCACCCGAAGCAAGGTCTTTCTGAAGCTCAATGCCTTCCCTGCCGCACACTGCCTCGCCTCTGATATCGAAGAAGAAGCATTTATGCTCACTTTCTTCATAGCCGTAGATCAGCGAATTACCAAATGAATCATTGCTTTCACTGATAAAGCTGTTCGGAAAAATATCTTTTCTGGTAAGTGCGATATTCTGTTTTTCATCAGAGACAGGAATGCATTTCAACGTAAACCTGTGCTGCGCAGCAGGTCCGTCAAAGGAAAGCCTCATAAAATACCTAAACCTCAGTCTACTCACCTATAAGCGCCTCCACTTCTTCTACTATAAGCTTGTAGTCCGGCTCATCCTCCTCCACGAGATAATTAATATGCATTAATTTCTTATGGTCATATCTAAGAGCCAATGTACCTATGCGTGTGTTTAATCTCTTAACTTCACGTTTTAACTCATCTTTTTTCATATGAAGTCTTCCGTAGATATCAATACGCTCGATCCTTTTTCCCAGCTTGATCAGATCTCTTACCTGTGAATCATCGATCGTATCATCAGCTATTCCCCAGAATGCAGCAATGTTATCAGAAACCTTCTGAAGTGTCAGAAGTGGTGCATCCTGCGTAGCAGCCTTATTCATAGCGTACACTGCCAGCTGGATATAACTGAGCGTCTCACTGCCTATCTCCTCTCTGAGAACTATCGCATTATCATACGCTCTCATAAGATTTGAATAGATTGAATTGATATCCTCTGCATCAAAGCAGTATCTTCTGCTGAAGTCCTCCAGCGATGTATAAATATTCGGAATATCCTGACTTCTGCAGAATTCCTCGTATTTATCACCGTTCATATCTATCATTGAATCAAAATAATTAGCAAAAAGCCTGAGAGTTGTATAAACTCTCTCACTGTATCGTCCAAGCCACAGCAGCCTGTCCGTGTTTTCTACTGACATAATACCCATGTATCCTTGAAACCTCCTCCCTGTGAAGAATTAACTATGAAAGAATCCGGATTACGTGAAAATCTTGTAAGTCCGCTTTTCCATACATAAGGCTTATCTGACATAAGTACAAAAGCTCTGAGATCCGCCTTACGAGGAACCATTTCTCCATTATCCCAGATATCCAGATCAAGAAAATCTATTACCTCCTGAGCAATAAATCTTCTCGGTTCATTTTTAAGCATTGCTATAAATTTTTCTTTCTCTTCTCTGGTCATCGAGCTTCCGAATACAACTCCGTATCCGCCCGCTTCAGCCACATCCTTTAATACCAGATCATCAAAATGCTCCAGAACATACTTCATATCTTCCTCATAATATGGCAGATATGTAGGTGCGTTCATGAGTATTGGCTCTTCATTCAGATAGTACTTCACCATCTTCGGAACGAAATAGTATATGCCCTTGTCATCTGCGACACCATTTCCTGGTGCATTCAGGAGGGCAACATTTCCCTTTCTGTAAATGTCGTAGATGTGAGGGATTCCGATCACTGACTCAGGATTAAAGTTCATCGGATCCAGATATTCATCGGAAATTCTCCTGTAGACCGCACCGACTTTTTCCTTTCTTCCCGAATAATCCACGAAATACAGATGGTCATTTTCCACTAAAAGCTCGACTCCGGTCGTAAGATGCGCTCCGGTCTGTTCTGCCAGATAAGAATGTTCAAAATACGCCGCATTATACCTTCCCGGCGTAAGGATAACCGTATGTCCGCCGGTATTTACATAGTCCATTGTTTTACGAAGAAGCTGAGCATAATTTCGGTTATCCATTATATGATTTTCCATATATAGCTTTGGGTTGCTTCTTCTGCATAGTTCTCTGGCGATCATCGGATAGGATGCCCCTGATGGTATACGAAGATTATCTTCCAAAACATACCAGGCTTTATCCTTCCCCTGCACTAGATCTATACCTGAAATGTGACTGTATACTCCCCTCGGAGGAGTAATATTTTCACACTGTGCCAGATACCCACTACCGGCATAAACAAATTCCTCAGGAACAATCCCATCCTTAATGATCTTCTTATCCGAATAA
Source organism: uncultured Eubacterium sp. (assembly GCA_900321215.1). GTDB lineage: Bacteria > Bacillota > Clostridia > Lachnospirales > Lachnospiraceae > Eubacterium_Q. Next base: position 4,972 of record ONVE01000150.1, read on the forward strand.
ATGTCTTTTATAAAAAGGTTAAGAGCCAATACCCTCTGTGCAAGACCCTTATCCAGATAATCAAATTCATCTTTCTCGATTATTCTTGGGATCATATCAAAGGGAAAAAGCTGTTCTTTAAATGTTCCGTTCTTATATAATCCAAATTTTACGCCATATCTGGCGAGCAGTTCATTAACCTCTTCTGTGTGGTTAATTATAGTATGTGTATCCATCGCAGCTCCTTTCCTAAGAAACATCTCCGTTTCTTATCTGGTTTTTAAACAGAAAAAAGGCGTCTGCAAATTGCAGACGCCTTTGTCTATCTTGTTTCAGAGTATACAACAAGAATTATAAAATTTCAAGAATAAGATTATTAATTATATTTTACGGTCTATGAATCGAAAAATTGTCTTCCGTCCTCTGTCACAAGTCTTTCAGCCTTCGGGTACTCAAATATAGCTGCATTATCCTTATTTTCTTCAAGATACTTTGCAAATCTCGCAGCATACCATTTTGCCATTTCAATATTATGTAAACGGAAGTTGCCGCAGTTCTCAGCTGTTGCTCCCGGTACATCCTCTGCATCCTTTACAGAATCGAAGGCTCTGAGAATCAGATCATATATCTCCTTTGACGGACGATTGCCCTTAAGAATAAGATAAAAACCTGTAAGGCATCCCATTGGTCCCCAATAAATGATATCATCCTTCCAAACAGGATCATTTCTGAGGAATGTAGCTATAATGTGCTCAAGAGTATGCATTGCAGCCACTTCTACTGCTGGCTCCGTATTTGGTTTTGTAACTCTTATATCATATGTAGTAACTATACCGTCGCCAACCTGATCAACTCTGCTGGTGAACATTCCAGGTACGATTCTGGTATGGTCAACTGTAAAACTAGGTATTAAATCCATGTCCTTCTCCTTTTTAAAATACTATCATATTTCAGATTATACATTGTTAATGTTCATATTTCAAGCTAACGGAACCTGCGTCGTTATAAAATGTTACTATTATCAATACATACAAAAAACTATACTCCTTTTAAATTTTCTTTTTCTTCGTCTTCTTTTGTGAAATAATAATTCAAACCAAACACAGCTCCCTGCTTCCATAAATTATGAATAAAGATTTAAATTTAATTTAATCATATTGAAATGCTATTTGTTTTATGATACAAATTTAGTTAGCGTCTTAAAACATCCGGTTTTTTGAGGGGAATTTTACCAATTTTTAAGATCAAAGAATACAAATAGTTAGGAAAAAATATCATGTCAAGTAATACCAATTCAAATCAGGAAAGGGATACTTTTACAGATTCCGTTGTTTCGAATGAAACAACCACCGACAATGATGCAGCTGTAAATGACACAGTCACAAATGATTCTGTTGTAAATGACGCAGTCACAAATGATGCAATCGTAAATGATGCTGTCAACAATGACGCAGCTGCAAATGATACCTCGGATTCTGTCAATCCTGCAGATGCTGAGACATCAAAAAAGAAAAAGAAGAAAAAACGCGAAAAGCCTCAGGTCATTCCAATGTGGAAGATCATTCTTCTGCTCGTAAGCATGCTTGTGGTCAGCCTGTTAACATCTCTCATTTTCTGGGCGCTTTCAACCTGGGAAGAGATAAATATGGACGAGGTTCTCTGGCATCTAAAAACCTCACTTAAAGGAACCCAGCAGGAAATCATCGACGGTGCCGTCAAGGTTGCCGTTCTCGGTATGGCTGCCATATTTATACCGGCGCTGATCATTCTTCTTAAGACCAGAAAACGCGGCAAGACCGGAAGGATCGTTTATCACTCATTCCAATGCCTTACCGTAATTGTTCTGATAGTCGGATTGGTTGTCGGATATCACGGCTTCAACATCAATAACCTCATAAAGAGTCATTTCGTTTACTCTTCATTTATTGAACAGGAATATGTTGATCCGGGCTCAGTAAAGATCACATTTCCTGAGAAAAAGCGTAATCTCATATTCATTTATATGGAATCAATGGAGCTTACCTTCATGGATGAGATAAATGGAGGCGCTTTCGACGAAAATGTTATTCCGGAGCTCACTACTCTCGCAAGAGAAAATGAAAGCTTCTCCGGCAACAAAGATATTCTTAATGGCGGAATCTCACTTCCATGTACAGTATGGACTATGGGTGCCGTATTCGGTTCAACCTGCGGACTTCCATTAAAAACACCGCTTGGTCAGAACGGAATGTCAGCCAAGGATGATTTCTTCCCTGGTATAATCAATATGGGCGATATTCTGGAAAAGGAAGGCTATCGCAACGTTCTCGTCATGGGTTCCGATGCTGAATTTGGAGGATGCAAGCATTATTTTGAATCTCACGGCAATTTCGAGATACATGATTACGTATATGCCAAGGAGACAGGCCTTATCCCTCCAAACTATCTTGTATGGTGGGGCTATGAGGATGAGAAGCTCTTCGAGTTTGCCAAAGGTGATCTTACCGAACTGGCAGCCGGCGATCAGCCGTTCCAGCTTGTCATCCAGACCATGGATACACATTTTGAGGATGGTCACACATGTCGTTTATGCGATGATAAATTCGGAGATAATGTGTATGCAAATGTAATGAACTGCTCCTCACGTATGGTAAGCAGCTTTGTAAAATGGATTCAGGATCAGGATTTCTACGAAAATACTACGATCATCATCACAGGAGATCATCCGACTATGGATAAAGACTTCTGCGAGAATGTTCCTGATGATTATCAGCGTAAGGTTTTCACCTGCATTATCAATCCTGCAGTAACTCCTGCAAAGCCTGATGCTGCCAGAACATATTCGACCATAGATCTGTTCCCGACAACTATAGCTTCTCTGGGTGCAACAATCGAAGGCGAACGACTCGGTCTTGGTACAAACCTTTTCTCTAAGAAGGAAACCCTTATCGAAGAATACGGGCAGAAAAATGTAGAAAAAGGCATCAACCGCGGATCAAAGCTGATGGAACGAATGTTTAACGGTATATACAGCAGTCCTTCAAAAAAAGTAAATAACAGTAATGATGATAAATAGTAAAAGACCGGATCAATAGATAATCTTTTGATCCGGTCTTTCTTTCAGTCAGAATTAACCATATCGATATTGCCTCTTGGATAAGGCTTCTTCTCATTTGTCAGTCCGAGAATGTAATCAACACTTGTATCATAATAATCAGCAAGCTCGATCAGTATAGCTGTTGGTATATCATTTTCGCCTGTTTCATATTTTGAATATCCCGTTTGCGACATGCCCAGGATCCTGGCAAAATCAGTCTGATTCATATCAGCATCTTCGCGAAGTCCTTTGACTCTACTGTACTTCATAAGCAAAATCCTCCTCAGAAAAACTGATATTATACTAAAATAACCTGAAACAGATTATTGTATTTTAACCTGTTTCAGGTTATTAATGGTATTTCTCATTAATTTGTCGTCCTAATATCCTCTACTATCTTATTCCTTATAAGCTTATTGTAAAGGATGTGTACAGTTACAGCAGCAGTTGTTCCTAAGATCAGCCCTGCGATCACATCTGTTGGGTAATGTACCACATTATAAAGTCTTGAAAATGCGATCATTGCTGCAACGATAACCGCAGGAATGCCAAGCTTTCTGTCATTTAATAGTATAGCGACAGCAACCGCAAAGCTGTTGCTTGTGTGCCCTGATGGAAATGAAGAATCAATTGGTTTACTGACTATCGCCTGTAAAAAAGTATACGCATCATACGGTCTTATCCTGCCGACGATACTTTTGATGATCAAATTACCAATTATAAATGTCAGGATCAGTGAGGCCGCCGCCTCAACTCCTATTCTCCTTGTCTTTACCATGATCAGAAGCACTATCGTTGTAAGAATCAGGAACCATCCGCCATCACCAAGCATGGAGAAGAACCACATTATCTTATCCATTACCGGTCCTCTTAGATTTGACATACTACCCAGAAAATCCGCTTCCCAAGCCATTTTCCTTACGCCTTTCCGTCATTATATTTTTACTGTCAAAAGCCTATTTTCATCCTTTGACCACCGTAAATATAATACGTCCGATACCGACACTAATCAATATTATAATTATGAACATTTATCAAACTTTTTATGAAAAGCTTATATTAATTACCTTTAAAGTTGGTGGGTTCTTTGGGCTGACAAGTTCAGGAATGTCCTCAACCCGTATTATCTCACCATTTTCTACTCTGACCGGAACCGCCTCATTTCTAAAAAGCGCTTCAACATATTCACCTGAATCCTTAATTCTTTCAGGCAGCAGCATTCCGCCCATAGGTCCTTCATAGAAGAAATGGATATCAGACCCTGCTGTCATCGGAACCTTAAGCTTCTCTGCATAAATATACGCAAGAGCATTCTGATTGTCAGGATTTGCAGCATTGTAAACCTCAATGCCATCACAGATTTCCGGCGTCAGTCTGATCTCAGACAGATAATCCCTCTCTCGATAAGGATGTGCCTGAATCATTACAGCCCCTGCCTCATGAACCCTGTCATAAACTCCCTTTCGTGAAAGACTCATAATGTCTTCATTTTCTATAAGCCATTTCTCATCTATACCGTAGATCAGATATTCATCGCCTTCAAAATTGTACTCCACGCCAAAAAGCACGTCAAAATCCTTACCCTTCGCCGCAGCACAGGCTTTCTTGTAACCACTTGTATAAAGACTTATCTTTTCTTCCCACGGAAGTGCTCTGGCAATCGCAGTATTTCCATTCAGAAAATGATCTGTAAAGATCATTCCACTGAATCCTCTTTCGATCATATAATCAATATAATCGCCTCCGGATACCCTGCCGCATGCACTTGCTTCTTTGGTATGTGAATGTGTTTCATATAAAAATTTGTTCATGTTACTAATTCTTCTTTCTCTTTGGAGCAGGAAATTCATCAATCCAATAGATCTCTGATTTTATCTATTATAGTAATATCAGCCGGGAGCCAATCTACATCATCCAATTTATCTATCGTAAGCCATCTTGCCGCCTCATGCTCCTTAAGCACCAGATCACCATTTACAATACTGCAAATAAAGCAGTCCATGGATAAATGAAACTCAGGATAATCATGCTCAATAGTATAAAAAAATCTTTCAACCTTAATATCAGTATCCAGTTCCTCTTTGATCTCGCGCACGATGGCTTCTTCCGGCGTCTCTCCTTCTTCTACCTTACCACCCGGGAACTCCCAACCATCTTTAAATTCTCCATAGCCTCTCTGGGTAGCAAACACCATCTTCTTACTTTCGGCATTTTCGGCAATTATGATAGCAGCTACAACGCGGACATATTTCCTAATCTCGCCGTTATCAAAGATTATAACCTTTTTTCCCTCAGAGATGCCTTGCTTTTCCAAAAATGATTCAGCTGCTTCAACACGCTTTTCTTTCACAGTATCCGCATTTAGGTCAGCATTATCTGAAACCGGTTCCAGAAAAAGAAGAGCCATTGGTTCGTCTCGACCTGTGTCCTCGCAGCCATAATCAGCTTCTGTTATTCTTTTAACTTTAAAAACGTTCATTATATGTTTCTTCCTTAATCATTGACAATATATTGATAAATGTCTTCTCTAACAGGAGTTTCCAGCTGCCACTCGATCTCAACAGCCGTCTTATCTGTATTGGCCATCACGAACTCTTCGCATTTTCCTGTAGCATTCATCCTTCCAAGATAATAAAACTCTTTCGATATTTTGTCATCCTTATTTTTTCTGACAAACAGTTCAACTGATATACCACGTTCTTTAGCATGCAGGAAATTCTGTACATCCTCAGAATCAACACTTCTACTCTGCTTTGAAATAGCTATCAGTGAACTTCGTCCGGTAAATCTGTCTTCATACTTTATCGTATCCTGAATATCTTCTGATTTATGATAATTTATGAACACAGGAAATGTATTAGTTCCCTTATCATACTTATATCCACCAATATTAAGAGGCACCTCATTATGCTCCCAATTGAGCAACCGACATACATCCTCATAGGTATATTTCTGATAGAGAACAAGCTCTGTATTTTGATAATTCTTTATATAATCTCTCTCATATCTTGATCTGGCAAATTCAAGTAGCTCTTCCAGTATCCTGTAAAAGTCCGGATTTGTGATCTGTTTTGCAAATGAATCACTGACCTTATAATCATTTCCATCTTTTTCAAGGAAAACACAATTCTCGTAAGTTTTCTTTCCTGAACCTGACGGAAACTCATTTGTCAGCATATTTACAACACTTTTTATCTCTAGCGGTGAGCAGTCCTTATTATACATTTTTTTCAAGCTGGCTGTCATAGCCTTTACAAGTCCCTCTCTATAAACAAGTATTTGAGATAACATTTCTATCTCATGAATTCTTTTGCCAGCCGCTATCTTTTTAGAAATGAATTCTACTATCTTCTCTTCGCTATTCGAAAGTCTTACTGTATATTCTTTCTCATATTTAACCAAAAACTTATAATATGAACCAAGAGAATCATTGTCGAATATTCGAAGAACATCCATCTCACCATACTTATCAAAATCCATAAGCCCCGGTATCCTGCCAAGCTTATTCTTCAGATTCGTATAATTTGCCTTTATAAGTTTTATATCACTAAAGTTCGCAGTATCAATTGCTGCAAAAATTTTCTTTCTCGAAATCTCATCAAAATGAATACTGGAAATTCCCGGTATCACTCTTCCGCCTTCCATGACATAACGTCTAACATTATCTTTGTTGTAAGTTCTGTCACCGGAAAGTGCGATCGGTATCATAAAGTTATTCTTGTAATTGCCAATAAAATCAAGAACGACAACAAATTCTTTATTGTTATTCTTTCTTAGCCCTCGCCCAAGCTGCTGAACAAATACGATTGGTGACTGCGTTGGACGTAGCATAACAACCTGATTGATATCCGGTATATCAACACCCTCATTAAAAATATCAACTGTGAAGATATAATCAAGAAAGTCTTCATCCTGACTTCTGCTATTATCTTCAATACTGCTTTGCACACCCTCGCGTGTATCAATATTCTTTGTCAGAAGCTCTATCGCCTTCTCACGCTCCTCCTGACTGTCGCTTCCGGTAAGTGCCTTAGTCCTATATCCTCTGGAATTAAATATCTCGCTTAGTTCCTGAGCCTCTCTGGTAGAACTGCAAAACATAAGACCTTTTACACGATCTCCTGAATAACCATAATATTTTATCTGCTTAATAATATAATCTACTCTCTCTTTAGAGATAAGTTTATTAAAATCCTTAAGACCTGTTGCCTCATCAACAGTTTCTCCGTCTATTTCCAGATCCGTTATTCCAAAATAATGAAATGGACAAAGCAGATCCTCCTCCATAGCCTGCTGAAGTCGAATTTCAAGAGCGATATTATGATCAAATGTTGCAAAAACATCATAATTATCTGTTCTTTCTGGAGATGCAGTCATACCAAGCCAGAACTTTGGCTTGAAATATTCCATTATCTTCTGATAGCTTTCTGCTCCGGTTCTATGTGCTTCATCTATTACAATTGTTTCGAAATGCTCTGGATCAAATCTGTTTCGAACCTCCTCTTTGGAAATCATCTGCATAGTTGCGAAGAGAAAATCCGCATCCGTATTCTTAGCATTTCCTGACAGAAGTCCAAAGCTGCGTGTCCTTCCAAATACATTTTTATATGAACGCATAGCCTGCTTTGCTATCTGTTCCCTATGGACTATAAACATTACCTTTCTGTTAGCTCCGATCTTCTCAAGAGCATCTCGTACTCCAAAGGCAGATGCATATGTTTTTCCCGTACCAGTCGCACTAATGAGAAGCGCTTTATTCTCACCCTGCGCAATTATCTGCTTCAGATTACCGATAAAGTCAATCTGCATGTCATTTGGTTTCAAACGATAACGTTCAAGAGAAACCACATTTGTATTACCTGAAATTTGCTCCTGCCCTATCTTTTTCGAAGCTTCCAGCGCTATCTTGCGTTGTCTTGTAACGGTTTCATATCTTTGCCTATAGTCTTCAATAAAATCAGAATACCTTCTGGTATGTCTCGGATCATTCCACAGCTTGTGAAATGCATCATTTATATTTTTATACATTTCGCCTTCCGAGGTTGAAACAAGCTTTGTGTTCCACTCTTTATTTACAGAAAGCGCTTTGCCTGTCATGTTTGATGATCCAATAAGAATAGTATATGTTTCATCGCGCTCAAATATATATCCCTTTGTATGAAAACCGATCTTCTCTGTATCTACAGATGGATTTTCTCCATATATACCGTCTTCAAAGGCGCTGTCCATATTGACTTCTCCATGGATAACAGCTTCCTCCTGGTACATCCTAAGCTCAATATTCTTAAGCCCAGCAAGCTTATCCAGCGCCTTTGGATTGGTAAACATATTATAATCGGTTGTCAGGATTTTTCCAGGAATCCCCTTTGTTTCAAGCTCCTGAAGAGTCTGAAGAAGCGGTGTGATACCACCTAGAGTAATAAATGCAACACTAAAAACAAAGGAGTCACATTTCCGAAGTTCCTCCTCTATAGTTGTAATTACCTTCACACCGTTCGTATGATCATTTGAAATGAATGCCGGCTTATATACAGCACTGGATTTATATGATGCCTCGATAAAAGCAGTGGTTGCACCATTTAATATTTTATCGTGATTGTTCATACTTTACCTCTTCTTATAAAGCAAAAGTTCCGGATTCTTTCCTTCCTCCTCATAAGTGCAGATCATGATGAAATCCATATTTGCACGCAACTCCCTGTTGCCCCTGCATCACAGTAACAGCTTACCAGTTACTATGAACGCTCGCTCTGATGTATGTATCATAAATATTTTTAACGCCTTCCATCTGCTCTGCAGTAAGCTCCGGAAGCTCTGCCGCACGGACATTTGTATATACCTGCTCAACCTTGCTTGAACCCGGAATAACTACACTTACCGCATCATGCATAAGTATCCAGCGAAGAGCAAATGGTATCAGATCATCTGTACCAAAAAGCTCCTTCAGCTTATCAACCGCCTCCAGACCGAGATTGAAATCAACCCCTGAAAAGGTCTCACCCTTATCAAAGGACTCACCATTTCTGTTAAAGGTTCTATGATCCCTCTCGCCAAATACTGTATCCTTGTTGTATCTTCCGGTCAGAAGTCCGCTTGCCAGAGGAACTCGGGCTATGATGCCCACTTCCTTCTCAACAGCCTTAGGGAAGAGCTCTTCTTCAGGCTTCATACGAAACATATTGAAGATGACCTCTATTGCCGATATATCATAATTTAATGCATCCAGACCTTCGGAAACCTTCTCGATACTTACACCATAATTAAGTATCTTTCCGCTCTTCTTAAGCTTATCAAGCTTTGTAAATATCTCATCCTTCCTGAAAACAGAAGACGGCGGGCAATGAAGCAGGATATTATCAA
>ONVE01000270.1 GCA_900321215.1 uncultured Eubacterium sp.
AGCGGAGGATAATTCTTAAGTCCTGCGATATTCTTACCGATCTCCTTCGACACTGCCGTTGACAGCACTCTCGCATCGGTTCTCGGGTAGGTTACCATTTTCTTCTCATAGAGCTCCTGAACTATCTCAAGAGTCTCCGAAGGGCTTATCTTATATATCTTTGAGCAGTCATTCTGAAGCTCCGCAAGGTTATAGAGCATAGGCGGATTCTTCTTCTCCGTCTTCTTCTCCACCTTCTCGCATACCATGGTTACCGGTTCCGGCTCCGACAGCTCTTTTATCAGCTTCTCCGCATCTTCCTTCTTCCTGAAGCCGTTTTCCTTATAAAGAAGCGGGCTCTCGAAATATGCGGTTCCCTTCTCGCTTCGCCATTCAGCTTCAAAGCTTGCCTTCTCGTCTCCGAGCCTTGCAAGCACCCTGTAAAATGGAGTCGGTTTAAAATCCCTTATCTCCCTCTCTCTCGAAACTATCATTCCGAGAACGCAGGTCATAACCCTGCCCACTGCGATCACGCATTTATCTATTCCAAGGTACTGCTTAACAGCATACGAATATTTAAGAGTAAGCGCTCTGGAGAAATTGATACCCATCAGATAATCCTCCTTGGCACGAAGATATGCCGCAGTACCGAGATTATCATATTCCGATAAAGACTTTGCTTCTCTGATGCCTCTAAGTATCTCCTCCTCGGTCTGGGAATCTATCCAGACTCTTCTCTTATCCTTACTGCTGCTGACGCCGGCCTGCATATCCACAAGTCTGTAGATATATTCTCCCTCACGTCCTGAGTCGGTGCAGACATAGATAGTTCCGACATCCTCACGATTGAGAAGCCTGCTTACTATGTCAAACTGCTTTTTAACCGCCGGAATAACGTCATATAAATATTTATCAGGTATGAATGGTATGGTGTCCATTGACCATTTTTTGTATTTTTCATCATAGGCGTCGGGATAGCTCATATTTACAAGATGGCCTACGCACCATGTAACTATGGTGTCGCCCTCCTCGAGATAGCCGTCCTTTGAACCGCCTTTAACGCCGAGCGCCTTTGCGAATTCCTTCGCCACACTCGGTTTTTCCGCTATAAATAGTTTCTTCATGTTATGCTTTTTCTGCCTGTATTTTTTTGCTTTTTTAACAGCGTTCTCCCAGCATTCTAAAAAAGCTTAAAATGCCGGGAGAAAGATTATCATAATGCAGGTATCAAAAGTATCTCCTGATACCATATGAATTACGGATCAGACCGTATCATATATAAGTTTATTTAAATAAAGCTGAGGAGATCAGCAACCTCCTTACGCGGTACAGCCGGAAGCTCCTTGTCGCTGTAGCCGATAGGGATAAGTGCAGAAACATTCTGTGTCTCAGGAAGCCCGATGATCTCTGCAACCTTCTTCTCATCAAAGATTCCAAGGATAACGCTTCCTACTCCTTCATCATGAGCTGCAAGGCAGAATGTAGCCGCTGCAATTCCTGCGTCAAACATTTCCCAGCCCTGACCCTTTGATGTTGTAAATGAGCCATCTCTCTCATATCCGCTTCTCTTTGCAACCGATGCAAGCACAACGAGAGCTGCAGCGCCCTCGATGATCTCTGTGTTATGAGCAAATCCGAGAACTGCATCCTCTGCTATCTTCTTGATGGTCTCCTTATCCTCAACCACAACATATCTCGCTGTCTGAGTATTCTTCCATGATGGAGCCATACGAGAGATGTCAATGATCTTCTCGATAGTCTCATGGCTTACCTTCTGATCTGTAAAGCTTCTTACGCTTCTTCTTGTCTTTATACCTTCTTTAAGTTCCATTTTTACCCTCCTTAAAGCCTACATCTGTTTATTACTGCAATACATACAGTATAATGCAAATGAATGAAAATATCTATCTTATATTTCGTTCATTTTTCTTCTTAAGAAGCTCTGACATATCAAGCCCGCCGTTTCCGGCCTGTGCTTCCCTGCCGGATTTACCCTTTGCACCGGACTTGCCTGACTTAGAGCTCTTTTTACCGCTTGAAGTTCCTG
>ONVE01000087.1 GCA_900321215.1 uncultured Eubacterium sp.
CTCAGCGATTGCATCAATATCAGGAATATCGCTGTTAGGGTTACCGAGTGTCTCAAGATAGATGGCTCTTGTATTTTCCTTGATTGCGCCCTCAACCTCTGCAAGATTGTGAGCATCAACGAAGGTTGTCTCAATTCCGTACTGTGGAAGTGTATGCGCCAGAAGATTGTAGCTGCCTCCGTATATAGTCTTCTGAGCTACGATATGTCCACCGTTTGCTGCAAGAGCTTCTATAGTATATGTAATTGCTGCTGCTCCGGAAGCAAGTGCAAGTGCTGCGCTGCCGCCTTCAAGAGCTGCGATTCTCTTCTCAAGTACGTCCTGAGTAGAGTTTGTAAGTCTTCCGTAGATATTTCCTGCATCTGCAAGTCCGAAACGGTCTGCTGCATGCTTGCTGTTATGGAAAACATAAGATGTTGTCTGATAAATTGGTACTGCACGGCTGTCTGTTGCCGGATCTGCTTCTTCCTGTCCTACATGTAACTGTAATGTCTCAAATCTGTAATCGCTCATGTTATTCACCTTAAAATTCCTTTATCTGGAATGTCCTTTCTTATTTCTAAATTTTATCTTTATCGTTTGATTTTTTATAGAAAGATCCGTCTTTCATTTACTCCCGGACAAGGATTTTATTCTTATTCTTCTTCAAGGCAGATAAGTGACTGATCAAACTTTTCTGTCTTCTTATGTGTCCGGGAGATGTGCATTCGATCTCTCTTCACGATACATCGACTATTAACTTTTAATAATCCGGCCATTTTTCTGCCTCCTTTCTTCCAGGTTATCTCGGTTGTTGTTTAACATGTGCTCATACTACACCCTGATAGTTCTAAATTCAAATATCTAAAAAGAATATCACGCTATAGCCTGCACCTATAACTGCGGAAACAGTTAAAAGGCCAGGCTTTTATACAGCAAAACTGTTGAAAATCCGTGCTTTCATACAACAAAACAGCTGCAGGTTTCAGAAGCCCGCAGCTGTTTTGTTATATGATCCTTATTCAGTTATTCATTTCCTCACCGGTGAACTCAGTCCTCATATCCTTTTCACGGATATAAGCCAGAAGCTCGTTTACCGGCATAGGCTTTCCGAAATAAAATCCCTGTGCCTTTTCACAGCCGATCTTTTTCAGGAATTCATACTGTTCTTCGGTTTCAACTCCCTCACAGAGAGTTTTTACGCCCAATTCCTTTGCCCCTTCAACTATACAGCTGATAAGCGTTGCGGTCTTTGGATTGATGCAGAAGTTTTTCAAAAATACAAGATCCAGTTTGAGCACATCAAAATCATATTCAACAAGATTATTGAGAGAAGAAAAACCGCTGCCAAAATCATCAAGCCATATCTGGTATCCGATATTTCTCATTTTTTCACATTCTTCTTTAATATGCTGCGGATTATCCTTCAGCACGGTTTCGGTAATCTCCAGATCCAGCATGTTTATCGGAACATTATATTTTTTCCTGGTTTTTTCAACCATACTGAAAATATCACACAGTTCAAAATCCAGACTTGAAAAGTTTACGGAAGCCGGAGCAAGCATATGTCCTTCTTCAATTACCTCGTTATAATCACAGCATACCCTTTCAACAACGTAAGTATCTATCTTGTGGATAAGATGGTAATCTTCCAGAGTATCTATAAAATCCACCGGATTAAGTATACCTACATTCGGGTCAACCCACCGTACCAGAGCTTCATATCCGCATATCTTTCCGGTATTTACCCTGATCACAGGCTGGTAGAACACCTTGATGTATTCATTTTCTATCGCCTCATCAACATGATCAACAACATACTGCTGCTTTCTCAGGCGATCTCTGAGCATCTCATCATAAACAGCGATATTGATATCATGCCTTCTCTTGATACCGTTGCAGGCGAGCCTGGCATGATCACAGGCAAGTCCGATCTCGGTATACCGGTCATCCATAAAATATATTCCGGCCTTGATCCTTACCTTTTTTGCAGAATCATCCGCCTGAAGCAGCTTTTTATAAACACTCTCAACCTTTGCGCGTATATTTTCCTTGTTTCCGGTTGAGCATACTACAAAATGGTCATTTGAAAATCTTGCAACCACAGCGGAATTAAATTCATTTTTTATCGTTTTTGCTATATCGCAGAGCAGCTCGTCGCCCAAACGGAAGCCGTTACGTTCATTAAAAAGCTTGAAATTAGGTATGTCAAAATGAATGATTGAAATGTTTTTCCGCCTATTCTCAGGCAGTGCAAGCATCTTCTGAACATTCTGATAGAAAAATGACATATTGAAAAGTCCGGTCAGAGCATCTGTCTCCTGATTCATTGAGAGTATCTCAGCCTCAGCATATGAATTTCTGTTCCTATTAAGGTATTCATTCTGATCCACATCAACAATAAAAACATAAAAATAGCTTTTACCGTTCACACCATGAAGGAGATGTCCGAAATCCTCGATATATCTGGTATCTCCTTTCTTCGTAATGATCCTGTACCTGACGTAATCATGCCTTTTCTCACCGAACATGGTCTGAGCCTGAATCTGGTTCTCTATCTTATGAAGATCATCCGGATGAACCATTCCTTTGAAAGAATTTCCGACATATTTCCTGAATTCTTCAAGAGTGTCGCAGCCAAACATTTTGATGACATTATCCTCTGCATAAAGGATAGTCTCTTCCTCATTATTCTCATAAATGAAGAAGCCTCCCGGCAGATTCGTCGGAATATGGCCCTGAAGATATTTCTTCAGACTCTCTCTAAGATACAGATATCTGAGATACTTCTCTTCTTTCTTGAAATGTATCTCCCGAAACTGCTCCGGATTATTCTTATAGCAGAGCTCTTCACCGTGAAACTGCTCACTTGTAAGGTCGAAGATCTTTCCGTCAACCTCATTGTAGCAATGAAAATGTCCGCCTTCCCGCGGTATGCCGTAAACCTTGCCGCCGAAGATATCCTGAACGAGAAATGCCGTTATCGAGCACTGTCCCACCGTTTTATCAGCCTTGCTCCATTTTGCTCTAAGCCTTGGAGGCGCCGTATACTGACACCAGATATTTGACAGTATGTCATAAAGCTGCCTCGGCGTACTTATCCCCTTATACTCTTCCGACTTTGCCTGAACATCAGCATTTTCCCATCCGTAAAAATTGTAACCCATTTTAATACCTCTTTGTCTTCCGAACGTTATCTGTATAGTGAATCTGTACTCACAGTAAATGTAAAATATGTATCCGGAAATGGCTCATAATTAAGTGTAAAATGCCACCATTCTCCATCAAAAGGTCTGAAACCGTGAGAAGTCATCGCCTCTCTCAGTATCATCCTGTTACTGTACTGTTCCTCCGTGATATCCGTATAATCAGCATGTGAACGCTCTCCAAAATAATCAAAGGTTCCGCCCATATCCACATCCTGACCGGTCTTAATATCAACAAGTGTAAGATCAACCGTGCTGCCCCTGCTGTGCCCCGAATGTCTGGAAATATAGCCCTGCTCGAAAAGCTCGGACTTATCCAGTTCAGGATAAAAATCCTCCTTCATCTTCGTATCATCAATGTCTTCAGCCCATCTGACAAAATCACTTACAGCCATCTGCGGGCGGTATGCATCATAAATCTTCAGTCTGTAGCCCTTTTCATAAAGCTCCTCGCTAACCTCCTTAAGACTCTCCGCAGCCTCCTTCGTAAGAAGCGCTACCGGTTCCTCGTAGCCGTCGATCCTCTCGCCTACAAAATTGTAGTCTGAATAATATCTGATCTC
>ONVE01000096.1 GCA_900321215.1 uncultured Eubacterium sp.
AAATGAGGATGAAAAAATGGATGGATTTATTGATGCAGTAACACGAATAAATGCTGAGATAAATGATGCTGTCTGGGGATGGCCGGCACTTATACTTCTTGCATTTGTCGGAATTCTTATGACGGTACTCACAAAATTTTTCCAGATAACACATATCGGTTACTGGATGAAGCATACGATAGGTGCTATCTTCGGAGATAAGCATGTTACATCTCATACAAATGATAAGACTATATCACAGTTTCAGTCGCTTTGTACTGCACTTGCAGCTACCGTTGGAACAGGAAATATAGTAGGTGTTGCCGGTGCTATCGCAGTCGGCGGTCCCGGAGCGGTTTTCTGGATGTGGGTCATTGCAATATTTGGAATGATGACTAATTATTCCGAGAACGTACTCGGTATTCTTTACAGAAGGAAAAATGCTGACGGAGAATGGTGCGGCGGCGCTATGTATTATCTCCGTGACGGTCTTGGAAGAAAGAAGCATTGTAAAAAGATCGGTGCGATACTTGCGGTACTCTTCTCATGCTTCTGCCTTCTTGCTTCATTTGGTATCGGAAACATGAGCCAGGTAAATTCTATGGTTTCAAATGTACATCATGCATTTAAGATACCGAATATTGCAGTAGGAATATTCCTCTTCTTTGCCGTAGGACTTGTAGTTGTCGGAGGACTTAAGAGAATAGCTTCATTTACGGAAAAGCTTGTTCCTACAATGGTTATCCTCTATCTTCTGGGAACATTTATCATTATTGGTATGAATATCACAAATGTACCGGATGTTTTCGTATCAATATTTAAGGGAGCATTTAACCTTAAGAGTGCAGCAGGCGGAACTGTTGGTTCAGGTATTGCACTTGCTATGAAGATGGGTATGAAGCGAGGCGTTTTCTCAAATGAAGCAGGTCTCGGTTCATCAGTAATGGTTCACTCAAGTTCAAATGTTAAAGAGCCTGTAAGACAGGGAATGTGGGGTATCTTTGAGGTATTTGCCGATACTATCATTGTATGTACACTTACCGCTATCACTATACTCAGCAGCGGGGCTGTAAATCTTCAGACAGGACTTCTTACAGAAAAGGGTGAAGAGGTTGGTTCAAGCAACCTTATGAGCTATGCCTTCGAACAGCATTTCGGAAGAGTTGGTTCGATGTTCATCGCAATCGCCATCCTTCTCTTCGCATATTCGACAGTTCTTGGCTGGAGCCATTACGGAACCAAGGCTTTTGAGTATCTTTTTGGAACAAATAAGATCATTATCTACAGAGTGATATTTGTTATCATGGTACTTGCCGGTTCAGTGCTTGAAGCACAGCTGGCATGGGATATCTCCGACACATTTAACGGACTTATGATGCTTCCTAACCTTATCGGCGTACTCGTACTGTCGCCTCAGGTTATGGAATGTACGAAGAACTACGTAGACAGAAAAATGCGTCATAAGGAAGGCATCAAGCCGCTCCTCTCAAAATTTGAGGATCTTGAGGAGACTCAGCAGGAGCTGCCGGATGAGGATTAACGGTATCTGAAATGATATCAGAATTATACCAGATTGTATTATAAGTATAATTATAAAGCCACGCAGATTGTCGGTATTTCATGCTTTACAGGGATATGTCGAAAATCTGCGTGGTTTGTTTTATACTTTGTAAAAGGTAGGGCCTCTCTGAGACAGGCTTTCTTATGTGGCATGGGAGGCACTTAGTAATATTACATTGAAAAAAACCTTATAAAATGATATATTTTATAGTGGTAGACAAGGTTCTAAGAGATGTGAGGATAAATAAATGGAAGAGCACAAGCTTAAAGAAGAAGTAAAACAGATTGTTGATGATATTCTTCATGATTATGAAGGCAATCGTGATATAGATAAGAGAATTGTTGATAGTCAGCCGGATAAGGATGCGGTTGTTGATATTCTTAACAAGTTGATGCACATCATTTTTCCGGGATATTTCAGAAGCAAGGTTTATAAAAGCTATAATGACGATTACAGATTATCCGTTTTGATTGAGGATGTAATATACAATCTGAGAAAGCAGATCAAGATCGCGCTGCTGCACAGGCTTGATAATGTGGAGGGAAATGAAAAATACAGCTATGAGGAGCTCAGCAATAAAGCCGAGGAACTGACTCTCAGCTTCTTCAGAAAGATCCCTAAGATCAGAGAATATGCTGATACGGATGTTCAGGCTACATTTGACGGTGATCCGGCTGCATTTGATAAAGAAGAGATCGTATTATCATATCCGGGTCTGCGTGCGACCATCATCAATCGTATCGCACATGAGCTGTATCTGCTGGATGTTCCGCTCATTCCGAGGATTATGACTGAATACGCACACAGCCGTACCGGTATTGATATTCATCCGGGAGCGACGATAGGCAAATACCTTATGATCGACCATGGAACCGGCGTTGTTGTCGGCGAGACATCGATCATAGGAGAGCATGTTAAGATTTATCAGGGTGTTACAATAGGTGCGCTTTCCACAAGCGCAGGTCAGGGACTTCGCGGCGCAAAGAGACATCCGACCATCGAGGATAACGTTACCATTTATTCCGGAGCGTCAATACTCGGAGGCGAGACCGTTATCGGAAAGGGTGCGGTTATCGGCGGTAATGCATTTATCACCTCTTCCATCAAGGCAGGGGCGAGAGTCAGCATCAAGAACCAGGAGCTGACCATAAAGGGCGGC
>ONVE01000083.1 GCA_900321215.1 uncultured Eubacterium sp.
AAGAGGATCACTGAAAGCCGCAGGGTCATGAAGACTATTACAAAATTCTGCCAGAACTGCGGAAGACCGGTGACAGGCAGGTTCTGTCCGGAGTGCGGTGCGGTTGTTAAATAAAAGAGGGACATTTTGAAGAAAAGATTAGGTTCAAGGCTTGTAGACAGGATTTCGCTTTTTGTATTATCTGTCTTTCAGGGACACCTTAAAAAGGGACTTATCGAAGAGCAGTACCGGATCAATAAAAAGGCCTGGAAGGATTATTCTGATAAGTTCCTGGGGGATGGAGCGGACGGCATTTATATAGAAAAACAGTCTGAAATGAAGGCGTTTCGCTATGGTACAAATAAGGGAAGAGTAGGAAGAAAACTTTTTAACGGAAAAGAGATGACAGGGGCAGATAATACCTGTGAGGTTATTGCTGTCCATAATCTGATGCGGTCTCTCGGGCGGGGCTCTGACTCTGTGCCTGATTTTCCGGAGCTGCTAAGGCATTTTTCGAAGAAGGGCATAGCCTTCCGCGGAATGTTCGGAACGAATCCGGGAGCGATGAAGAGGTTTCTTACCGGTATGGGCTATACGGTTGAGAAGCTCAGCAGTCCGGGAAAGAACAGTGAGAAATGTGACGAGCTTGAAAAAGATTATGATGCATTTATCCTGACAACCTTTAATGAAGGGCAGAATCCCTTCTCGATGGTGCATACCATGTGTATAACCAAAGAAGAGGGTGAAAATGAAAGGAAAATCTTCAGGATCCACAACGATTACGAGGGCAGCAGAAGCTATGATTCCCTTTATAAAGCGGCGGTTGGATATAATGATGGAAAGGGTCATCCGATAGTTATTTACGCAGTGAGAACAGGGCAACGACAGGACGAAAAGACCGGAGTTTAAAAAGTAAAGCCGTACACAAATAAATCATTTGCATTTTACTGTAATTTTGATATATTTTAATGTGTGATAGGAGGCAATTTCCTGTCATATAAATGCCATCCGGGCGGTATGTTTTTACAGTGATTCATACCGTAATATTATGCTAAAAGCTACGATTGGAGAAATATAGATGGATCTTAAGAAACAACAGAATGCGCCATTATATTCAGCGCTTGAAAAGTTCAGGAGGCTAAGGGTGGTTCCTTTTGATGTGCCAGGCCACAAGAGAGGCAGAGGTAATCTGGAACTTGTTGAGTTTCTGGGGCAGAAATGTGTGGAGATAGATGTTAATTCCATGAAGCCGTTGGATAATCTGTGTCATCCGGTTTCTGTTATCAAGGAGGCTGAAGATCTTGCGGCTGACGCATTTGGTGCAGCTCATGCATTTTTAATGGTCGGAGGTACGACCAGTGCGGTTCAGAGCATGGTGCTGACAGCCTGTAAGCACGGCGACAAGATAATCATGCCGAGAAACGTTCATAAAAGTGCCATTAATGCTCTTGTTCTCTGCGGGGCGGTGCCTGTTTATATAGATCCGAAGGTAGATACAAAGCTTGGTATCCCTCTCGGTATGGAGATCGCGGATGTAAAGGCTGCTATTGCGGCAAATCCGGATGCCAAGGCAATACTTATAAATAATCCGTCATACTACGGAATCTGTTCAGATCTGCAGAGCATAGTAAATCTTGCTCATGAGAACGGAATGCTGGCTCTCGTTGATGAGGCCCACGGAACTCATTTGTATTTTGGAAAGAATCTTCCGCTTTGCGGAATGAAGGCAGGCGCGGATATGTGTGCGATAAGTATGCATAAATCCGGCGGATCGCTTACGCAGAGCTCGCTTCTTCTTGCAAATGATACCGTAAATGAAGGCTACATCAGTAATATCATCAATCTGACACAGACCACCAGCGCATCATATCTTCTTCTCGGAAGTCTGGATATAAGCCGCAGAAACCTTGCGCTTAAGGGGGCGGAAAGCTTCGGCAAGGTGTGCGAGATGGCTTCCTACGCAAGAAAAGAGATAAATGATATCGATGGATATTATGCATTTGGTTCAGAGCTTATAAATGGCGGAAGCGTATTTGATTTCGATGAGACAAAGCTTGTTATAAATACAAGAGGCATCGGACTTACGGGTATCGAGGTCTATGATCTTCTGAGAGAAGAATACGATATACAGATGGAGTTTGGCGACCTTTCAAATGTGCTTGCATATATCTCAATCGGAGACAGGCTGCAGGATATTGAGAGACTGGCCGGAGCGCTGGATGATATCGCAAGATTATATGCAAAGCCTGAAGGCAATTTCTTCAGCGCGGAATATGTAACTCCTATCGTTATGGCAACGCCGCAGGAGGCATTTTATTCAGATAAGGTAAAGCTTCCTCTGAAAGAAACCATCGGAAGGATATGTGCGGAATCGGTTATGTGTTATCCGCCGGGAATACCTATCCTTGCACCGGGTGAGATGATCACAGAGGAGATAATAGATTATATAAATCTCGCAAAGGAAAAGGGCTGCTCTATGCAGGGACCTGAGAGCGAGGATATTTCAGAGCTTTTTGTTCTGAGATAGATTAAAAAAGATGCAGCAGAGATCTAAAAGCGCGAATGGTTAAGGGCGCCGCAGGCAGCATTTAATGGGTGCATCAGGAAGGAAATGAAATGGCAGAAGGAAAGATGGAATACTGGTTCGAGGAAATGCATACCTCGAATGTAAAAATGGCTATAAGAGTTAATCAGCATCTTTACAGCGGAACCAGTGAATTTAGAAGAATAGATGTTTTTGATTCGCCGGAATTCGGCAAGTTTCTTACATCTAACGGAAATGTTATCTTCTCCGAGCAGGAGGAGTTTACCTATGATGAGATGATAGTTCATGTTCCGATGGCTGTTCATCCGAATGTGAAGCGTGTGCTTGTAATAGGAGGAGGCGATGGTGGCGTTGCCAGAGAGCTGTCCCATTACAAGGAGATCGAGGTGATCGATATAGCGGAGCCGGATAAGATGTTTGTCGATGTGTGCAGAAAATATTTTCCGGGTAACGCCATAGGTCTTGAGGATGTGAGAGTCCGTATATATTACGAGGACGGCCTCAGATTCCTTAGACGCTGCAAGGATAAATACGATCTTATAATAAGTGATGCAACCGATCCTCTCGGACATGAGGCAGGACTTTTCACCAAGGAGTTTTACGGCAACTGCTATAAGGCTCTTCATGATGACGGTATCATGGTATACCAGCACGGAAGTCCTTTCTTCGATGAGGACGAGGAAAACTGCAGAGCCATGCACAGGAAAGCATTTAAGTCATTTCCTATCACAAGAGTGTATCAGGCACATATTCCGACCTGCCCGGCAGGCTACTGGCTCTTCGGATTTGCATCCAAGAAATATCATCCGCTGAAGGATTTTGATCCTGACAGATGGGATGAGAGAAATATTGAGACCTGGTATTATACGACTCACCTTCATCAGGGAGCGTTCATGCTTCCTAAATATGTGGAGGACATCCTCAAGGAAGAGGAATAATTTAGTGTAAATGAAAGGACAGGGGTATAAAAGATGAGCAGATTACTTGTTATCGGCTGCGGCGGCGTAGCTCAGGTTGCAATTCAGAAATGTTGTCAGAATAGTGCGGTATTTACAGAGCTTATGATAGCAAGCCGTACAGAAGAGAAATGTATAGCGCTTAAGGAGAAGCTTGAGGCTGCAGGATGTCCTGTAAAGCTTTCAACAGCAAAGGTTGATGCTGACAGTGTTGACGAGCTGGCTAAGCTTATTGATTCATATAAGCCGGATGCTGTACTTAACGTTGCACTTCCATATCAGGATCTTACTATCATGGATGCCTGCCTTAAGTGTAAGGTAGATTATATCGATACAGCAAACTATGAGCCTGAAGATACTGACGATCCTGAGTGGCGCAAGATCTATGAGAAGCGCTGCAAGGAGAAGGGCTTTACCGCATATTTTGATTACAGCTGGCAGTGGGCTTATGAAGACAGATTCAAGGAAGCAGGACTTACAGCACTTCTCGGAACAGGCTTTGATCCGGGTGTTACAAGCGTGTTTACTGCATATGCTAAGAAACACTATTTTGATGAGATAGATACTATCGATATTCTTGACTGCAACGGCGGCGACCATGGATATCCTTTTGCAACAAACTTCAATCCTGAGATCAATCTTCGTGAGGTTTCCGCAAACGGAAGCTATATGGAGAATGGAAAATGGGTTGAGACAGAACCGATGGAGATCAAGAGAGTTTATAATTTCCCTGAGGTTGGTGAGAAGGATATGTACCTTCTTCATCACGAGGAGATCGAGGCTCTGGGAAGAAACTTCCCTGAGGTTAAGAGAATAAGATTTTTCATGACATTTGGACAGAGCTACCTCACACATATGAAATGCCTTGAAAATGTAGGGATGCTTTCAACAAGCCCTATCATGTTCGAAGGCAGAGAGATAGTTCCTATACAGTTCCTTAAGGCACTTCTTCCTGATCCGGCAAGCCTCGGACCAAGAACAGTCGGAAAGACAAATATCGGCTGTATCTTCACAGGAAGAAAGGATGGCAAAGAGCGTAAGATATATATCTACAATGTATGCGACCATCAGGAATGCTATAAAGAGCTCGGAAGCCAGGCAATCAGCTATACAACAGGTGTTCCTGCAATGATCGGAACAGCTCTTGTTGTTAAGGGACTCTGGAAGAAGCCGGGAGTCTTTACTACTGATGAATTTGATCCGGATCCATATATGGAAATGCTGAATGAATTCGGACTTCCTTGGGTTGTTGACGAGAATCCTGAACTTGTACCATAAGACTTGTGATCAGGGAAAAGATAAATGAGATATGATGAACTTAGTACTCCTGCATATATAGTGCAGGAGGGAGCATTAAAAAAGAATCTTGAAATACTGAAGGATGTAGAGGACAGTACGGGCTGCAGGATACTTCTGGCGGAGAAGGCATTTTCAATGTTTAAGGTCTATCCGCTTATAGCAGAGTATCTTGCGGGTACTACTGCCTCAGGATTATATGAAGCAAAGCTTTCATATGAGGAGTTCTGCAGGAAGGCTGATGATGCTGGAATGGCCGGTTCAGCGGCTGATTCTTCGACGGCCGGGGTGTGTGCTGAAACTGCAGCGGCCGGCTTACGTGCTGAAAACCATGTATTTGAGCCTGCCTATAAGATTTCTGAGATGAAGGAGCTTTGTGAGATATGTGATCATATATATTACAATTCACTTTCTCAACTGGAGCTTCACAGAAGCATCTGGGAACCGTATCAGAAGGCTGGAAAGCTTAAGGTCGCTCTTAGGATCAATCCTGAGCATTCTACCCAGGAGGGGCATGAGATCTATGATCCGTGTGCAGTAGGTTCAAGGCTTGGAATCAGGAGGGCGCTTCTGCCGGAAAAACTTCCGGATGGAGTAAGCGGCCTTCATTTTCATACTCTCTGTGAGCAGGGAGTTGAACCGCTTATTGAAACCTTCAGAAGCGTTGAGGAGAAATTCTCTTCACAGCTTCATCAGATAAGCTGGATTAATATGGGCGGCGGACATCATATTACAAAGGCTGATTATGATGTTCAGAAGCTGAAGGATTTTTTAAATGAAGTTAAGGCTAAATATGATATAGATATTTATCTTGAGCCGGGAGAAGCGATAGCGCTTAATGCAGGAACGCTTATCACAAAGGTTCTTGATATTGTTGAAACAGAGGATATGCCTACTTTTATAATGGATGCATCGGCTGCATGCCATATGCCGGATGTGCTTGAAATGCCGTATACGCCGCCGCTTTTCGGTGCGCTTAAGAGTGGTATGGAAGAATATCTGGAAGAAAAGAATTGGGGTTCGGCAGATGGTCGCTCAGAAGGAAAGACGGAGAGTGAAGGAGTCTGGGTAAGGCTGGCTTCAAGAACCTGCCTTGCAGGAGATGTGATCGGAATATATAAGCTTCCATTTCTTCCGAAGGTGGGAGATATACTGACCTTTGGAGACATGGCCATTTACAGCATGGTTAAGAATAATACTTTTAATGGTATGTCGCTGCCGGATATTGTGCTTGAGCATGACACGGCGGATGATGACAGATACGAGCTTGTGAAAAGCTTTGGATATAAAGATTTTAAGGAAAGACTTTCGTGATGGAGAAAATGATGGATTTACCCTCTGGTGAAATGAATACTGTGAGATTTCCGGCTGAGTATGAGCCGCATCTCGGTACCCTCATGATATGGCCTGAAAGACCGGGCAGCTGGGGGCGTGACACTTCGGGGGCGGAGAAGGCATTTTCGGAGATAATTAGAGAGATATTAAAAAGTGAGAATATGTATCTTCTGGTCAGTGAGGCGGCATACGAAGATGTCTGCAGGAGGTTTGGGGCATATGCTTCAGGGACAGCTTCTGCAGGAGATAAGCTGGTAGAAGATTGTGGACTTTCCGGCGAAAAGGTGGAAGAAAGCAGTGAGCTTTCCGGCAAAAAGACTGTGGAAGGCTGCAGCTTCAGTATAAGCGGCCATGAATTACATATACTTAAGATTGATACAGATGATTCCTGGGCGAGGGATGTCGGACCTACATTTGTTGTGGACAGTGTTATAGAGTCCGGTGGTCAAAAGACTGTTGGAGAAAAAACAGCAGTAAAGAAGCCTGTCAGAAAGGCTGTAAACTGGTCATTTAACGCCTGGGGCGGTACAGTGGACGGATTATATGCAGACTGGAGCCGGGATGATAAGGTTGCAAAGAGCTTTGCAGAGTGGCTGGGAGAGCCTGTGATAGATGCGGCTCCATTTGTTCTTGAGGGTGGAAGCATACATTCCGACGGAGAAGGAACGTTGATGGTAACTGAAAGCTGCCTTCTCTCTGCGGGACGAAATCCGGAGCTGTCAAAGAGTGAGATAGAAGAAAAACTGAAGGCTTTTCTTGGTGTCAGAAAGGTTCTCTGGCTGCCGCGCGGTATCTATATGGATGAGACAAATGAACATGTGGATAATGTGGCTGCATTTGTCGGACCGGGCGAGGTTGTTCTGGCGTGGACTGATGATAAGGACGATCCTCAGTATGAGCTCTCGAAGACGGATTATGAGTATCTGATGTCTGAGACAGATGCTGCAGGAAGAAGCCTTAAGATCCATAAGCTTCCGATACCGAAGGTGCCGGTATGCTGCACTGAAGAGGATATTGACAATTACATTTTTGAGCCCGGTGAGGATGAACGTGAGCCGGGAGAAAGACTTGCCGCAAGCTATGTGAATTTTTATTTTTCAAATGAAGCTATACTTGTTCCGCAGTTTGGCGGTGAAAATGCCGAAAGTGATAAAAGGGCGGTTCAGATACTTACAGAACTGTCTAACGGAAGAAGAGTGGTTCCGATCTATGCAAGAAATATACTTCTGGGCGGCGGAAACATTCACTGCATCACACAGCAGATACCGCTGGCACAGGGAGATAAATGATCCGGCGCGTGAATGGCGGCAGGTTAAGAATGTCATTTGTGATGGAAATAGAGAAAACTTACGAGGTGTGATATGTCTAAGCTAAGTAATGTCAGAGTTGCTGCGATTCAGATGAGCTGCAGCAGAGATGTGAATGAAAATATAAAAAAAGCTGAGAGGCTGGTCAGGGAGGCTGCCGCAAAGGGCGCCCAGATTATCCTTTTGCCGGAGCTTTTTGAGAGACAGTATTTCTGTCAGGAGAGACAGTATGAATACTATGAATTTGCAAAGTCTGTAGAGGAAAATGATGCTGTCAGAGCATTGCTTCCTGTTTCGGAGGAGCTTGGAGTTGTTATTCCGGTAAGCATTTACGAGAGAGCAGGAACAGTACTTTATAATACTGTGGTAATGCTGGATCACGGAAAGAATCTTGGCATTTACAGAAAAACACATATTCCGGATGATCATTTTTATCAGGAAAAGTTTTATTTTACTCCGGGTAATACCGGTTTTAAGGTTTTTGATACTGAATTCGGCAAGGTCGGAATCGGCATCTGCTGGGATCAGTGGTTCCCGGAAACTGCAAGAAGCCTTGCGCTTATGGGCGCCGATGTTATACTTTATCCGACAGCGATCGGCAGTGAACCGATACTTTCTGTTGACAGCTCAGGCCATTGGCAGAGAACCATGCAGGGACATTCAGCAGCGAACATCACGCCTGTTGCTGCAGCAAACCGCTATGGCCTCGAAGAGGTAAAGCCTTGCAATGAAAATGGCGGACAGGAGAGTGCACTCTGCTTCTACGGTTCAAGCTTTATGACAAATGAGACCGGCGAGATCATAAAAGCTGCCGGACGTGACAGTGAGGAAATCCTTATAAGCGATTATGATTTTGAAGCATTAAGAAATATTCGTCTGGAGTGGGGCGTATTCAGAGACAGAAGACCGGAAATGTACGGTTGTCTTACAAAATAAAATCACTCATGATATTTTAAATATTATACGAGGGGGAATTAACATGTTTTGTAACAAATGTGGTAACCAGGTTCCGGATAATTCGGCTTTTTGTCCGGT
>ONVE01000081.1 GCA_900321215.1 uncultured Eubacterium sp.
AAAGGAAAACCACATTCCGGACAGCAGCTTTCGCCTCCCTCAAGCGGACATCCGCACTCCGGGCATATCTTCTTTACATCAGAAGTATTTCCAACCGGAATACTTACATTTGCTTTATCCTCTTCAGCTATCGGATTTCCACATTCAGGGCATACTCTGCATCCAGCTTCAAGCGGACATCCACACTCAGGGCAAATCAGCTGACTTCGCTGAACATCATTCTGCGAAGCACCTGTTTCCAGTGTAGTGTTCATTCCTGATGCACTCGCAACGCCTGGGTTTGCCACTCCTGTATTAACTACTCCTGCATTAATCACTCCTGCCGCAGAAGCTTGTGCAGCCGCTGGATTATTCACTTGATTTGCCAGAGCATATGCTTTCTCACTCTGACGAATTTCATTGGTATTTGTGCCGAAAAATGTTTTCTTCGTAAACAGCCCCTTCGGGTCATCTTTCAATTCCTCAAAAAACCTCGTATCAACATAAAGCATCACGCATACAACGAATATAAAGAGGAACAGGCCGTGCAGGAAGGTCCATGCCGACATAAATGATCCCTTAAATCCGCTGTCGATGACATTTCCCAGTTCATCGATACGTACGTTAACCTTTGTGTGAAGCTTGGTATCAACCTTTCCATACACTGCGCTTTTGATGATAAATGATAAAAAAAGCCCTATAGCCGGCAGGATGCATGTCACTCTGTCCATTCCGTACAGAAAGAACAGGACTCCTGTAGCAAGTTCAAAAAGTATGGAGATTATAAGGAATACCACTACTCCTGTTGAAAAAGCTGACGTATCGGATGTTTCACCGATATACTTGACCAGTATTGCTATCGCAGTCAGCCCTCCAAGGATCAACTCTCCTCCGATTGCATAGCTGCCGTAAATCTCTTTATCATCATTTTCCTTGATAAAGAGAAGTCCGATCACAACCGGGCAGGCTATTCCTGCAAGGTGGTAGAACATATTCGCCGGCATTCCCAGTCCGGAAAGATATTTGAATTCCGAAAAGAGAAGTATCAGCTGGCAGAACGCACATACCACAGCCGTCATATAGATGATATACTTAATGTTTCTTTGAAAATTTGTCTCTCTGTTCACGTCTCACACTCCTCACGCATAAAAATTCGTCATAGATATTATCATTATCATTTTTGAAATTGGTGGGCTGATAGCCCACTTTTTTAAAAATAGTCGCCAGAAATATTTATCTGACGACTAAATGCATAGTTTTCTACTTCAATGGTTCAACATTGAATTCATCCAGAAGCATATTTGTACTGAGAACATCCAGCTGATATATAAGTGCGGCGCGAAGGACGATGTCACGAACACGGAAATCATAAAGAGTCGAATAATCACTGGCGAGAAGCAGCATGCACGCTTCTTCCGGATCAAGCCTCGCTCCAAGGCAGATCCTGATGATCTTGTCACGACTCGGATTTCTGTTGCCTTTAATTATCTGGTAATAATACGATCTTTCAATGTCGCCTCTTTTGATTATCTCAGAATTGCTAAGATTATAACGCTCACGAAGATATTTATAATACTCACAGAAGCTTCCGTACTCGATGGTCGCCTTTATCTGATCGCCTTTTTCTTCTGTTTCCTCAGCTTCATTTATGCGCCTGGTAATCTCTTCTGCTACAACTTTTAAATCTTCAGGTAAAGAGTTTTGCATATATATTTTCCCCTTTTCAAGAATGATTAAATTATATATCATTGAAAAAGAAAAATGGTGGGCAGTGAGCCCACTATTTGCAAAAAAGATATTTAAACATATAAAAAACTCTGAAGTACGCCTCTATATATTGAACCTTTATTCAATATGCAGAAGCATAGCTTCAGAGTCACATTGTGTAATCTTAAAAACACTTTTACTAATATATCATTGATCACCTTATGATTATCCGATCACTGTCGTAAACCATACCATAAGTGCAGTTATCGTAGGAACAGAAACTATGGTTGAAACCGTGATTGCATTTGAAAGTGTTTCTGTATCCTCGCCTATCTTCTCTGACTGTATCAGAGGCAGATTTCCTACCGGCATCATAGCCATCAGAGCAAAGCTGAGTACCATTACATCATTGCATCCGGCCGCACGGAGGATGAAGAATACAGCTATCGGGAAGATCACCATTCTGATCACAATATAGCCCCAGATCCTTATCTCCTTGAAGCCCTTAATGATGTCAGATCTTGCAATCGATACTCCGAGAAGCATCATTGAAAGAAATACTGTAGCATTTCCGATGTACGAAATACTGCTGCTGAGGATTGGCGGCAGTGTCAGCTTAAACCAGCAGACAACAAGGCTGAAAACCGACATCAAAGTTCCCGGGCTCAGAACCTTAAGAAGATTCATCTTCTCCTTTCCGTTACTGAGGACGGTGATTCCGTGAGTATAGAAAAGCAGGCAGTACATAACGTTGCAGACTATTACATAAATGATGGCGTTTTCAGGAAGGATTGCTTTCGCAACAGGAATTCCGATAAAGCCTACATTTGTATATACAACCATCAGATTATAAAAACGTCTCTTGTCCTTTTTAACTCCAAGCATCAGTGGAAGCACAGCGCCAAATACCATTAATATCGCATAAAAGCCTACGCCGAAAAGTATTGCCGACAGAAGATCTTTATGATTTACGGTAATATTTCCGGTAAGAATCGAGCTGAGAACAAGCGCCGGATTACAGATATCCATTACTATCGCCGATACCTTACGTGAAACCGTTCCGTCCACGATCTTTCTAAAATACAAATATATACCTACAGCGACAAGTATCACTATAACGCCCATCTGCTGCAATACTACTGAAATACTCATAAATCTTAAATCCTTTCTGTCAGATCAGGCGGCGGCTCATTTGTCCTGCCTGATAACCTTATCCTCATGTCTAAATATTACTATATATCCGATCGCAAGTATAGTCGTCATTAATGTCCAGCTGATTGGTTCTGTAAGTGCGATCCCAAGATAACCGATCTTTGAGACGAGAAAGCTTGCTGAAAGCACCTTTACCAAAAGCTCCATAATGGACGAAGAAAGCGGTATCACCTTTCTGCCCACCCCCTGCAGCGTACATCTCAGTATAAACAGAGGTCCGAGCACAGGGAAGAAGCATACGCCCACCTTACAATACATGGATGCATTTGATGTTATCACGCTTCTGTCCGAACTTGCTATCCACGAAACGATCATATCCGAGAAAAGAAATGTAAATGCTATGATCACAATCGACGTCACAGTCACTATATAGGTTGCGGTCCTGACGCCCTGCTTTATCCTTTTAATCTTGCCGGCTCCGGCATTCTGGCTTGTAAATGTTGTCATCGTAAAACCATATGTATATATCAGCGACATAAGTATATCAAGCAGTCTTCGCCCGGCCGTATGTGCCGCTACTATATCCGCGCCGAGTCCATTTATCGCACTCTGCAGGATTATCGTTCCGATATTAACTATACATCCCATGAGCCCCATGGAAAGACCCATGACGAAAAGTCCCTTATACTCATCCTTATCAAGCTTAAGATTCCCTTTATCAGGCATATATGCCTTAAAATGAGTAATTCCATAGATGAAGCATGATATGCTGCAGATTCCCTGGGCTATTATCGTTGCGAACGCCGCGCCTTCTATTCCCATACCGATGAAACCGACAAATACTATATCCATTCCGATATTAAGCACTATCGATATTATCAGGCAGTAAAGCGGTGTCCTGCTGTCTCCTATCGATCGGAGCACATTTGCCGAAAGATTATACAGCGCCGTGAACGGAAGTCCCAGCAGTATTATCCTGATATAGCTTTTTGCAAGAGCCATCAGCTCGTCAGGCGTATTAAGAAGCTTCAGTATGTCTTCTATAAAGATAAATGAAGCCGCCATCAGAACCGCCGTAATTATTATAGTAAGAAATGCAGACCCTGAGATGTTTCGTCTGAGTCTTCTCTCATCCTTAGCTCCGAATGCATTTGCAACAAGTATTCCGAAACCCTGGGTAAAGCCGTTTATCAGTCCGATAAGCATATTAGATACGACTCCTGTCATTCCGACAGCCGCAAATGCATGCTCATCCATATAGAAGCTCACCACCTTGGCATCTCCTATATTATAGAGCTGCTGAAATATATTTCCTAAAATGATGGGTATCGTAAAGAGTATTATCATCCTGAGCGGACTACCCTCTGTCATATCCATCTGTCCTTTTTTCTTAGCTTCCAAAATACTACCTCGCCATAAAAAGTTGTAAAACAATTTAACATTGTAACATAGTATTACAAAAAATCAAGGAAAAAGCACGGAGCCGCAATTTACGACTCCGTGCCTGATAAAAGATCTTTCAGATTCTGTTACTTAACTGTAAGCTTAACGCTGTCTGAGTATGTGATCACTGTTCTGTTCTTAACTCTGCAGCGATAGAGATATCCATTCTTATTTGTCTGAACATTGCTTAAAGTAAGTGCGGCAGTATCATATCCTGATCCGGTAATCTTTACATAGCTCCATGTCTTTCCGTTATCAGTACTGAACTGCCAGTTGTAAGAAAGCTCGCCTTCTGTACCAGTTGCCTTGATAGAGAACTTAGCTGTTCCGCCCTTAGCAACAGTTACAGCCTTAGGCTGTGTAAGGATATTACTCTTAGTAGTAAGCTTAACTACCTTACTGTATCTTGTATATCCGTTGTCTGTTATCTTACATCTGAACTCACGTCCGTTTGTTGTTGATGTAGCAGTAAATCTGATGATATTTGTATTATTTCCGGCTGATGAGCTGTTGATCCATCTGCCTGATGCAGTCTTAACCTCCCACTGATACTGAGGATCTGTTCCTGAAGCCTTAACATAAAGCTTAACAAGATTTCCATAATACTCAGTAACATCTGTAGGTTCAACTACTACTGCAGGTGTAACAGTTATTTTAACAGGATTTGTATATTCAACCCATGTACCATTTGTTACCTTGCAGCGGAACATATAACCGTTATATGCTCCTGTCTTGATATTAACCTTAAGGCTTGTTGTATCACATCCGTCAGCACCGCTCTTCTTCCAGTTAATACCTCCGTCTGTACTTATCTGCCACTGATATGTAGCAACTGATGATCTGCTCTTAAGTGTAAATGTCACATCAGAACCAACTGAACCAGCTGCATTCTTAGGCTGTGCAGATATAACAGGAAGTGTTGTAAGTACTGCCTCTTCAGAGATAACCTCTCCTACTTCATTTGTAATAACACATCTGAAACGTCTTCCGTTCAGACCTTCTGTTGCCTTAAATGATATAGATGCTGTGTTATAGCCTGTAGCTTTGCTGTCGTTCCAGTCCTCTCCGTCAACGCTGTTCTGCCACTTGTATGTAAGATTCTCGCCTTCAGCCTTAACAGAGAACTTAGCTGTACTACCTCTGATAACCTTAACATCTGCAGGCTGACTTGTGATATCAGCTCTTTCACCCTTCTTCTCAGGCTGAACAGATGATGCATCTTCGCTTAATCTTGCACCTGCATCTTCAGGAGCATTTTCATTAAGTACAAGAAGTCCGTGCATATCGATAGAGCCATCTTCATTTCTTGTAGGAGCTACTGTTACGTCAACATTCTCAAACCAGTCTTCTGTTGCTTCTACGCCCTGATTATTAAATGAAGAATTTCCATCGAAGAAATAGTTGGTTGCGCTTCTCAGTGAGTAGATAACTCCGTTTGAATCGCCAAGCTCTGCCTTTGTCTTCTTATTTGTTGCAACAGAGATTATTCCGTCAGCAACCCATGCCTTCTTATTAGAAGTCTTTGTATAAAGGCTTACATTGTATGCTTTGCCGTTGAGTGAGTTATTATAAACTGTACAGTTATAAATCTCACAGTCAGGACAAGAGTTACTTGTAATACCCTTTGCGTAGTTGTTAAATGAAACGCTGTTCTTAAGAATATGTCCACCGTACATATTCTCACCACCAAGCTTGAATCCGTTTCCTTCTCCATAGCTTGTTGAAGCTCCTGTAGGCTCATCTGTTGTAAGCCATCCATTGCTGTAAGCTATACAGCTGTCAATAAGAACTGAACCGATCTCGCCTGTTGTTGACTTAGCGTAAAGATCCCAGCCATCATCAATATTGTGATGAGAGATACATCCGTAGAATATATTTCCTTCTCCGCATGTAAGCTTAGCTGCGAAACCATCCGCATCATTTCTTCCGGCGTCACAGTTATCATATGATTCACAGTTCTTGATAAGGTTGTATGAAGGCCACATTTCCTTATCATTTGGCTCTCCGGCATAACGAGATATCTGAAGTCCGGAATTGCCTGTATTATGTATTGTACACATTTCAACGACATTATAATTTCCGCATACGCTTACACCCTTTGCAGGAGTATTGCAGAACTCGATGCCGTAGATGTGCCAGTAATCACCAACGATTGTTATAAGTGATGCTGAACCGTTAAGTTCCTCACCTGAAACCACTACCTTGCCTGCATTCTCAGCCATAAGAGTGATCTCTGCATCAGCAGATCCCTTTACATTTCTAGGAATGATAAGATCCTTTGTCGGATAATATGTACCGTCAAGCATTACGATCGTCTGTCCCGGAAGCGCTGTTGTAAGAGCTGTCTGTAAATCTACAGGATTTGACTTTGTACCCTTTCCTGTTGTAAGCGCATCAGGTGAAACGTATACTGTTTCATTCTCTACACCACGATTGGTCCAGGTTACATTAAATGTCTTTACGATTTCATCATAGCTTGTAAGGTTCTCTGTTGCCTCTGAAGGGATAAATACAACCTTAAGTACATTTTCAGCACCGATATTCCAAAGTGATATCGGAAGCTTGGCAACTGTAGTTGCAGTAACCTCTCCCTCACCAATAAGCATTTCATCTTCGTTATATACTTTGATAGTACCAGGAACATTAGCTCC
Organism: uncultured Eubacterium sp.; assembly: GCA_900321215.1. Classification (GTDB taxonomy): domain Bacteria; phylum Bacillota; class Clostridia; order Lachnospirales; family Lachnospiraceae; genus Eubacterium_Q. The sequence continues at coordinate 6,933 of ONVE01000081.1, forward strand.
TGCAGAGAATTCAAAGTCAGATGAATTTGATACTGAAGATGAGAATACTGAAACTGAAGGTGTAATCTGAGTTACAACCTCTCCTCCGTTTACAGATCCCTCTGTCTTTTCAAATGTAATGTTAGAGATCTTAGCATCACATCTTGCAGATGCAACAGCTACTATGAGTGAGCCATCTTCCTGCTGCATTACCTTTGTAACATCAGGAATCTCTATAGTCTGATCAGAGCCTTCCATGGTTGCTACAAAGCCATCATTCGTCTTCTCAAGTGTATAAGTAAACTTCTTTCCAACCTCAAGAGTGTTTGTATCTTCAGGCTGAACATCAAATGCATTTGAGTTATCAAGCACACGGCCTGTACCTGCTGTGCTTGTAGGATCATAGCTTGAGTATCCTGTTACAACACGAACACCATTTCCATGATAGAGAACATTATCTCCAACCTTAAGCTTGAAGTTACCTACTGCAACTGAGTTCATGTACTTGGCATCCTTTGTACCTGCTCCGGAAGCATCTATAGCATAGATACCGAAGCCTGATTGATTATCAAGTACTTCAGCATTATCAAGCTCAAATGTTGCTGTAAGCTTAAAGTTCTCTGTATTTGGATCGATCCTTGTGTAGTAAACCTGAAGGCCTTCCTCGGAATCAGCGATCTTACCGTTCTTGCTTCCTGCAAGGGACATAAGGATCTCTCCTGTTCCGTTAGTTACATCAGGCACTCTGTTCTTTGATTCAGGGAAAAGACTTGCATAGCTTTCTACAGTTACTGTCTGATCACCTACTGTGATCTTACCTGATGTAGCTGAACCGAAGTCATCAACATACCATTCCTGAACAGGATCTCCTACTGTGATGTCACGGCTGTATGAGCTTACGCCTGTTGTAGTATCTGTTGCAACGATCTTAACTGTATAGGTTGTACCAGGTGTAAGATCTGTAAATGTATAATTACCTGTAGTTACGCCTTCTGCAACAGTTGTAAACTCCTCCGCATCAGAAGCCTTGATAAGCACTGCGCATCCCTGATCAGGAGTTACATTGTTCCAGTCTGCATATACCTTACCGTCTCCAAGATTGTTTAGCCATGTGATAGATGGTGCAGCAGGCGGAAGAAGATAATTGTTGTACTCATATACTTCACTTTCCTTATCTGCACATCCTTCTCTTGAAACAATAAGCTTAAATGTGAAATCACCATTTGTCTGAGGCATAAGGCTTGCAGTTCCGGCAGCTGCTACTCCAACGCTTGCAACCTCAAAGCCATCCTGATACATAAATACACGTCCGCTGTCGGCACCGTCATCGCCGAATTCGCCGCTGTATGTAACAGTAAAGCTTCCGTCTTCCTGTCTTTCAACCTTTGTGATCTCAGGATCAGCAACTTCTTCCCATGCCTTTCTAGGAGCCTTACCTTCCTTAACCTTTACTCCAAAGAGATAAACGGTTGAATTTGAAGAGTAGAGATAATATGTACCTGCCTCAAGATTTACTGCAACTGATGGTGAAAGATCAGCAGTCTTTGAAAGAGCAGGGATATCCTTGATAGTTTCTCCATTTTCATTAGCAATTCTGAGTACTCTCTCTGCATCACCAGAAGACTTGCAGTAAACTCTGATATTCGAAAGCTCTGTAAGTGTTAACTTATATGACTTTCCATCTGCCGGAAGAAGTGTACCTGCCTCATCCTTAGGAGGTGCTCCTGCTGACAGTCTCTTTGTAAATATTGTACCATCTGTAGCTGTAACAGGGTCGCAATCCTGAACAGCTACTCCGTTTGTGAGCACGAAATTCTCATCATCAAGATATGCATAAGTACCTGAAACAGTCTGAG
>ONVE01000080.1 GCA_900321215.1 uncultured Eubacterium sp.
TATTCAACATTTAGTATTCATAAGCCGCTTCGCGGCTTATTTCATATCGCACACTCGTCAAATACATGTGCCAACGGCACATAAAAAAGTCCTTAAACCAAAATAAACTTTGGTCTAAGGACGAAATTCTTCGCGGTGCCACCTTATTTCGGATTCCCGGAAAATAAAAAAACTCTTTTACCAAAAGCATAAAAGAGATATCCGGATCATCCGCACTTAGTAAGATACTCAACAATCGTATTTATATCTCCACCGGTTAACGCCCGGTTCACGTCGCAGAATACTCTGCAGCCAACTCGGCATGCATTTGACTGCGCCCTCAGCGGTCCATTTGATAAGCTGTTACCGCAGAACTCTCAGCATCCGTTCCACTCTCTGTAATGCACATCTCTTACCGTTATCTCCGCATCAACGGTTATCGTATTAATATATTCGGATAATACAACAGATAAAAAGCATCTGTCAATTATTATTTTGATATACAGCAGGTTTTTTTATATTTTTTACTTATATCGCCTGTTTCAGCATTAATAAATCCGGTTTCGTTCTCCCAGTCACTCCACAGTTCTTGACCGCCTCAGCTGTCCCAACCGAATTCACTGCAGCTTCCACAACTGCCATGACTCCACAGCCGCAACAGCTGTACCAACCGGATTCTGCGGCATCTTATCTACCTCACAGCCGCGCTTGCCTTCTCGATATGCTTGATAAAATCATCCTTCGGAATAGGCTTTGAGAAATAGTATCCCTGCAGGAAATCAACTCCCAGCTTCTCAAGAAGCCTTATCTGCTCAAGCGTTTCAACGCCTTCCACAAGTATTTTCTTCTTCATCTGGCATATCATTCTGATGGTGTTCTCAAGTATTACCATGCCAAGCTCACTCTTCTCCGCGCCCCAGAGAAGGCTCTTGTCGATCTTGATAACATCAAGATTAAGCGAGAATATCGCACTGACATTTGAATATCCGGTACCGTAATCATCCATTGAGAAGAGGAAGCCCTCCTCCTTAAGTCTCTGGATCGTACCGCTGAGGATCTCATAGTCATTTGCAGCTATAGTCTCTGTTATCTCAAAGTTTATAAAGCTCTTCTCGACGTTATATCTCTCAACGATCTCATTTATCCTCTCGACAAAATGAGGTCTCATGCACTGGATAACCGAAAGGTTAACATTTATATTGTCAATGCCGCACTTTTGCGGGATACCGGTACTTACAAAACGGCAGACCTCTTCAAGAACGAAATCATCGATATCATCTATAAGTCCGCACTGCTCAGCAACCGGTATGAATTCATCCGGATACAGATTGCCCAGCTGTCCGTCATGCATACGAATAAGAGCCTCAGCGCCGTGAAGCCTTCTGTTGATATGATATGTAGGCTGATAATAAACCTCGTAGCTGTTCTCCGTAAAGCCGCGGGACAGAGCACTCTCTACCGCACGACGTCTCATGATGAACTGAAGATCCTCTCCCTTTAATACCTTCTTCTCATTATCCGCAGGAACAGGGTTGTCGATCATATAGAAAAGCTCTGAAGTACTCGTTATCTGATCCGGAAGATCAGCCAGTATGACCGACACATTAAACTGCACCGTATAATCCTTATAAATCCATGTTTCATCAAATCTTTCAGCTATCCTCTCCGCTATCCTGTCAGCGTCCGAGTACACATCCGAATAAAATGTCATCACTATCTTGTCCTTATCCGGAACATAGATATGATATCTCTTCGTAATGCTCTTTAAATAATCCGAGAGGATATCCGCGATGATATTCGTATCTTCATCTCCAACTATCCTGTCGATCAGATCATAATTGTGGATATGCATGATTATGATGTGAAGATCTCTTCTGTTCCTGAGGCAGCTTCCGATATCGAGACGAAGCGCAGCTCTGTTATAAAAGCCCATGCCAAAATCAATACGGTCGTCTTCATTTTCCACTGCAATAAGAACACCGGTAAAGCCAACCGCTTCTGCGAGTACCTCCACCTTAAGGTCTTTCTTGATAAGCTGCAGGAATACGCCCACGCCGACCAATGCGAAGAAGAAAACAAGAGCCGCCTTTCTCTTGCCGGATATGACCTTCCAGGTCCTTCCTAAAATGACAAATGAAAGTATGTAATAAATGAGTGCGGCAATATAGATAAGGAACTCTCCCCACTCACGGTGAAAGCCCTCTCCATCCTTATAGCTCCATACATAATGCGTCAGCGGATTGGTCACAGCAAGAATCTCCGTTATGAAAAACGGCATAAAGATTAACTTTGCCTTCATGCTCTTCATCTTATTCGATACAAAGCTGAGGCAGCAGACATAATAGAAAAACAGCGGACAGAGAGCTGTATGCGTAACAAAATAGGCATACTTACTAACCTGAAATACCTGGTAGATGTAACCAGACTCGCCCGGATTATCACCATAGATTCCGGTGATCATGCCGGAAATGGAATTCACTATCAGTATACATATAATTGATATGAATATCCTGTTCTGAGTCTTGTCAGTACGCCTCTCGATAAATGTATATATCAAGTTCACGATGCAGACCAGCAATGCTGAGATCGATACACCAAGATTGAAAGAATTGTTGAACATATCGTCTCCTGTCACTATATATAAAACTGCTGATAACCGTTTATATTGTACCATTTTTTGCGTTATTATACAAGCATGTATACAGAAAAAGAGACACAATGAGGGCCTGCACTGAAACCTGCATATAACCCTCATGCCCTCGCTGCAGGCTGTGATCATCCCCTAAAATGAGGAGCACCCCGCTTTCCCGGAGGGCGGGATTACGGGGTGACTATATAATGAAATATACGGGCTCTAAGTTAGTTATAATGCTACCCGGTCTGCTTTTTATCGCACCGGATAGTCATTTGTAAAGCATGCCGTACAGATCGGCAGATCTCCGACCATGCATTTAAAATCATCTACGCTGAGGTACTCCAGCGAATCGGCTCCAACATTCTTCCTGACCTCTTCCGTAGAATGCTTTGAAGCTATAAGCTGTCTTGATGACGGAACATCAGTACCGTAATAGCATGGATAAAGGAAAGGAGGCGAGCTGATCCTTACATGAACCTCTCTGGTCCCTGCCTCGCGGAGCATTTCAATAAGCTGTCTCATAGTGGTTCCGCGCACTATCGAATCATCTATAATCACTATCCTCTTATCCTTTACAACGCTTTTCATAACGCTCAGCTTCATATGTACTGCTGTACGTCTCTCCTCATCGGTCGGCTTGATGAAGCTTCTTCCGATATAGCTGTTCTTGTGAAATGCAAGAGCAAACGGTATGCCCGACTCAAGTGCGTAACCCTCTGCCGCTGCTAATCCCGAATCCGGAACGCCTACGACAAGATCTGCATCCACCTTAGCCTTTCTGGCGAGAGCACGTCCTGCATTTATCCTAGCCTCGTGGATCTCCACACCATCCATAACGGAATCATTTCTTGCAAAATATATATATTCGAAGATACAGTGCGCCCTCTTCTCCTGACAGAGCGATCTGTCGCTTGATATGCCATTTCCGGTTATAGAGATTATCTCTCCCGGCTCAACATCTCTTATTACGGTTCCCCCGACAGCCGTGATGGCTGCGCTTTCTGAGGCAAGTATATATGTTACAGATCTTCCATTTTCCCCTGATACTGCTCCGTCTCCGGACGTTCTCTCTTCGCCCGCGCCGGATATCTTCTCTACTCTCTGTCCCAGTATCATAGGCTTTATGCCAAGCGGATCACGAATGCCTACAAGCTTTCTCGGGCTCATGACTATAACTGCATAGCCTCCCTTAAGCCTTGCTGCAGCATTCTTGACCGCTTCCTCTATAGAATCTGTTTTAACACGTTCTCCAACCACCTCATACGCTAAAACCTCTGAATCAGAGGTAGTATAATGAGCAAGTCCTCTGTACATCTGCTCTTTTTTAAGCTCATCAGCGTTCACGATATTTCCGTTATGAACCACCGCAAGACTTCCCTTGATATAGTTCATTGCGATAGGCTGCGCATTCTCTACCACGCTTCCGCCTGTCGTGGAATATCTTACGTGTCCTACTCCAATATTTCCGGACATGGAATTAAGGTCTTTCTCATGAAAGACCTCATTTACCAGACCCATATTCTTTTTTATCGACAGATTTCCCATCGGCCCGCATGTATCGGAGACGGCGATTCCCGCCGCCTCCTGTCCTCTATGCTGGAGTGCGGTCAGGCCGTAGTAAATGTCATGTGAAACATTTTTCTCGGGAAGAGAGTAAATCCCGAATACACCGCACTCCTCGTGTAACTTGTCATCTTGAATTATGCTTTCCACTTTTATCTCCCTAATTAACTGTCATATTTTGGCCTTTTATATATACGAAGCTTTGTATTATTCAACATCCTGAAGTGCATCAAAGTTTTCTTCACCGGTTCTGATCTTTACTACTCTGCTTACAGGATATACGAAGATCTTACCATCACCGATCTTACCGGTATAAAGAGTTTTCTTGGCAGTTTCAATAACACTGTCAACAGGTATCTTGCTTACGACAACCTCAAGCTTGATCTTAGGAAGAAGAGTCATATCCATCTCAACTCCACGGTATCTCTCGCCGGCACCCTTCTGGATACCGCAGCCGCTTACCTGAGTTACTGTAATACCTGTTACACCGAGTTCATTCAGAGCTCTCTTGATCTTATCGTATCTTGAAAGCTTTGTAATGATAACAACCTTATTGATTCCACTGTCAGAAATGATTCCGGCTGCTGTCATTTCCTTTGCTGCATTTACTACAGGAACTGATGCCTTCTTAGCTGCCTCACTGGCCGTCTCATAATCTGAATTGCCAATGTTTGTATTTTCATTTTCATTCATTGTTGCATTTGACATATCCATGATGCTGAATCCTGAATAAGCTGATGCAAGACCATGCTCTGTAGAGTCAAGACCTTCGATCTCTTCCTCTTCTGAAACTCTGAGTCCGAAAATTGCTTTGATAATGCTGAATACGATGATCATAGTAACTGTTGTCCAGCAGGCTACTGCAGCAAAACCGAGAAGCTGCTTTCCAAGAAGATCAAATCCGCCACCATAGAAGAGACCTTTAAGAGTATCATTTCCAGGTGCATCTGTTGTTGCAAAAAGACCTGTTGCGATAGTTCCCCAGATACCGTTCATCATATGAACTGCTACGGCACCTACAGGATCATCTATATGAAGCTTGAAATCAAGAAACCATACACCGAATACTACGAGGAGACCTGCTACAGTACCGATGATGATTGAACCAAATGCATCTGTTACATCACAAGGAGCTGTGATAGCTACAAGGCCGGCAAGTGAAGCATTTAAACACATTGAAACATCAGGCTTGCCATACTTGATCCATGTAAAGATCATACATACTACAGTTGCTACAGAAGGTGCGATTGTTGTTGTTACAAATACAGATGCAAGCTGATCTACTGATGTACACGCTGCACCGTTGAATCCATACCAGCCGAGCCAGAGGATAAATACACCAAGAGCACCGATTACGATATTATGTCCAGGGAAGGCATTTACCTTAGTAACCTTACCCTTCTCATCTCTTTCAAACTTACCGATACGAGGACCAACCATCTTTGCACCGATAAGAGCTGAGATACCGCCTACCATGTGGATCGCACATGAACCTGCGAAATCATGGAAGCCAAGCTCTGCAAGCCAGCCGCCGCCCCAGATCCAGTGAGCCTCTACAGGGTAGATAAGAGCTGAGATAACTGCTGAGTATACGCAGTAGCTGAGGAACTTGGTTCTTTCTGCCATAGCTCCTGAAACGATAGTTGCTGTTGTTGCACAGAATACAAGATTGAATATGAAATTCGACCAGTCAAAGCTTTCATAAGCTGTAAAGATATCAAATCCCGGTTTTCCTATGAAACCGCAAAGGTCTTCTCCAAGAAAGAGTCCGAAACCGATAAGAATGAATACGCAGCAGCCGATACAGAAGTCCATAAGGTTCTTCATAAGAATATTTCCGGCATTTTTTGCTCTTGCAAAACCGGTCTCAACCATTGCGAATCCGGCCTGCATCCAGAATACAAGTGCCGCACCGATAAGGAACCATACCGCAAACAGCTCCCCATCCATTGCTTCAATAATTTCATCAACCATATTTATTTCCTCCCTATATATATCTACATTTTGCCAAAACTTTTGGTAGTCCGGAGACAGAGAACCGGTCCCTGTCTCCCCCACATTTTCCAGCAAAAATGTAAAAACGCCCCGAGCACTGTTTGTTATAAGTACCCGAGACGCCTTTGCCTCATTTAATCTATATAATTAATCAACACTGAAGAGCAGCTCTCCGTAACTTGGGAATGGCCAGTCTCTCTGTGAAGTAAGCATTTCTGCTTCATCTACATATTCTCTGAGAGTATCCATATCAGGAAGCATCTCATCTCTTACAAATGCAGATGATTCAAATACATCGCTCATTGTCTTGAACTTTCCAAGATCTTCTTCAAGCTTTGTAACAGCCACAAGAATATTATCTGTAAGCTCTGAAAGCTTCTCCATGGTTGTTACTTCGTAATTGCACTTAACGTTTCCGCTTACCTGCTTCATAAGTGAAGTGGTCTGTGCAAGTCTGAAGAGATATCTCTCGATGGCCGGAAGATAATTCTTTCGTACCATATCTACCATTGTAAGACCTTCGATATTTACTGTCTTTACGTAATTCTCAAGCATGATCTCACATCTTGACTGGAGCTCAGCCTCAGTAAATACCTTATGTGCTATAAGCATCTTCTTATTCTTCTCATCAAGAAGGTGCGGCATAGCATCTGCTGTTGTCTTAAGATTTGAAAGTCCTCTTACCTCTGTTGCTTCCTTGATCCACTCATCGCCGTATCCATTTCCGTCGAAAAGTATTCTCTGATGCTCTGTGATAACTCTCTTGATAAGTGCATGAAGTGCTGTTTCAAAATCTGCAGCACCCTCGAGCTCGTCAGCATACTGTCTAAGGCTTTCTGCAACTGCTGCATTTAACATGATGTTGCAGCATGCGATACTATTTGAAGAACCCAGTGATCTGAATTCGAACTTATTGCCTGTAAATGCAAATGGTGATGTTCTGTTTCTGTCGGTTGTATCTCTGCTGAATCTAGGAAGTGTTGAAACTCCAAGCTTCATGATAACATCCTTGGTTCCCTCATAAGGCTTGTCATTCTTGATAGCATCAAGGATAGCTGTAAGCTCTTCGCCGAGGAATATTGAAATAATTGCAGGAGGTGCTTCGTTAGCGCCGAGTCTGTGGTCATTTCCGGCTGTAGCAACCGAAAGTCTGAGAAGATCCTGATAATCATCAACAGCCTGAATGACCGCACAAAGGAACAGTAAAAACTGTGCATTTTCATATGGTGTCTTACCAGGAGACAGAAGATTCATTCCTGTATCTGTTCCGATAGACCAGTTATTGTGCTTTCCTGAACCATTTACGCCTGCAAATGGCTTCTCATGGAGAAGACACGCAAGATTATGACGGTTTGCAACCTTCTTCATGATCTCCATTGTAAGCTGGTTAGCATCTGTTGCGATGTTTGTTGTCGAATATATAGGAGCAAGCTCATGCTGTGCAGGTGCAACCTCATTGTGCTCTGTCTTGGCAAGAATGCCGAGCTTCCAAAGCTCATTATTGAGATCTTCCATGAACTCATTTACACGAGGCTTGATAACTCCGAAATAGTGGTCATCCATTTCCTGTCCTCTAGGAGGCATCGCACCGAAAAGTGTTCTTCCTGTATACTTAAGGTCAGGACGGTTATTGTAATAATCCTTGTCGATAAGGAAGTATTCCTGCTCAGGTCCTACGCTTGTCTTAACATTCTTTACTTCATCATGGCCAAAAAGCTTAAGTATTCTCTTGGCCTGCTTATCTATTGCATGCATTGAACGAAGAAGCGGTGTCTTCTTGTCAAGTGCCTCACCTGAGTAAGAGCAGAAGGCTGTTGGAATGCAAAGTGTATGATCCTTGATAAATGCATATGATGTAGGATCCCATGCTGTATATCCTCTTGCCTCGAAAGTAGCTCTGAGTCCTCCTGATGGAAATGATGATGCATCAGGCTCGCCCTTGATAAGTTCCTTGCCTGAGAACTCCATCAGAACTCCTCCGTCAAGGGAAGGCTCTATGAAGCTGTCGTGCTTCTCAGCTGTAACACCTGTAAGCGGTTGAAACCAGTGTGTAAAATGTGTTGCTCCATTTTCAAGAGCCCAGCTCTTCATTTCCTTGGCAACCTCATCGGCTACCGACTCATCCAGTCTTGCATTCTCATCAATTGTTTTCTTAAGAGAAGCATAAACATCACTTGAGAGTCTTGCTCTCATAACCTTATCATTAAATACGAGGGAGCCAAAAAGCTCAGGTACATTAACTTTTTCCATTTTTTATACTCTCCTTTTCTTTTTTTTCCTGCCGCTGACAGCTCCTCCGAAAGTAAACACGGCCGAAGTTTCCTTACGGTATCAACGCTCTCTTTTTGCAGTTTCAGTTTCATTCCCGGCTCCTCCGGGAAAAGGTTCATAAAAACAGAAAAAGCGCCCTAGAGAATTCTCTCTAAGACGCCTTTGTCTTTTATGTTTTCAGATTATACACATTTTTTTATGCTTGTCAATATACTTTTTTCAAATTTTTTATTTTTTTAATTCTCAAGCTTTGCTGCCCACTCAAGTGCATCATCGATATGCGGTCTGAAGTTTTCTTTACCAACCTTCTCGATGAATCCGCTTCGCTCCATTGTTCGGTATGGCTGCTCATTTACATGTGAGAATACAAGCTGGATGCCATTCTTCTCACATCTTTCATGAAGCTGCTCCATGGCATGCATAGCTGTTGCATCAAGTGCAGGAACTCCTCTCATTCTGATAACGAGAACCTTTGTGAAATCCTTGAAGCTTACATTTGCAAGACGGTCAGCATCTCCGAAGAACATAGGTCCTGAGATTTCATATACACGTACATGCTTAGGTACAACCTTTAATTCAGGTCCGTCAGGATCCTCATCAGGATCATAGTATTTCCAGCCTGAAACAACAGATTCGTCGCTCATTCTCTTCATGAAGAGAACAACAGCCATAAGCATACCAACCTCTATAGCTATTACAAGATCAAAGACTACTGTAAGAATAAATGTAACTACGAGTACAAGTATATCACTCTTCGGAGCTGTCTTGCAGAGGTGAACAAATGTCCTCCACTGGCACATATTATAGGCTACGACAAAGAGTATAGCTGCAATAGTCGGCATCGGTATAAGTGCCGCATAAGGCATAAGAAGCACAAGTACAAGCACAAGTACGATAGAATGTGTCATACCGGCTATCGGTGAACGTCCGCCGTTCTTGATATTTGCAGCAGTACGTGCGATAGCTCCTGTTGCAGGAATGCCTCCGAAAAGAGCCGATCCGATATTTCCGGCGCCCTGTGCGATAAGCTCCATATTTGAGCGGTGATGTGAGTTGATCATACCGTCCGCTACAACGCATGAAAGAAGTGACTCGATCGCTGCAAGAATAGCGATGGTAAATGCATCCGGAATAACAGCCTTTACTGCTTCAAAGCTGATATCAGGTGCATTAAATGAAGGAAGTTTGTTGCTGATAGTATAAAGATTACCTATGGTATTAACATCCATATTGAGAAGCTTTACCATAAGGATACCTACTATGACTGCAATAAGCGAGCCCGGTATCTTCTCTGTTATGAAAGGCCAGACGATAAGTACTGCAAGACATACAACGCCTACTATTACCGCCTGCCAGTTGACTGTGGAAATATTTTTACCTATGGCTTCAACCTTCTCCATAGTTTCGATGGTCTTGGTTCCAAGAGGATATGTAAGACCCATAAAATCCTTGATCTGTCCGATAAGAATTGTCACGGCAATACCTGCGGTAAAGCCTGTTGTAATTGTATATGGAATGAATCTGATAAGCGAGCCAAGTCTGAGGAAGCCCATAAGTATAAGGAATATACCTGCCATAATAGTCGCAAGCGCAAGACCTGACATTCCGCTCTTGGCAACGATTCCTGCTACTATAGTTGCAAATGCAGCCGTAGGTCCCGCGATCTGAACACGGCTTCCACCCAGAAATGAGATAATAAATCCGGCAATGATCGCTGTATAGATACCCTGCTCAGGACCAACGCCCGATGCAAGTGCAAGTGCGATTGAAAGTGGAAGTGCGATTATCGCAACTATGATACCCGCAACAACGTCTGTCGCAAGCTTCTTTCCGTTATAAGTCTTCAAATTGCTGAAAAGCATAGGCTTCAGCTTATCCTTTTTCATTGAAAAATCTCCCTTCATGAGCGTTAATATCAACGTTATACACTCATGAAGGGAGAATATCAAGTTTTTTTATTCGTACATGAGAAAATGCAGTCTTCTGATTATCTATTCCCGCGTCCTCCGGGACCACCGCCCATTCCGCCGCCAGGGCCACCGCCCATGAACTGATTGGTTATCTGATTGGTTTCTTCTCCGTTGACTATTATCGTTCCTCCTGTGTAAGATGCTTCGCCATCATAATCAAATGGTGACTGTGCTGTGATGTCTAATGTTCCGCCGTTGATATAAAGGTTTCCGTTTGAATCAAAGCCGTCTGTATCGCCCTGACCCATTGTAAGTGTGATGTATCCACCATTTACTTCTATAGTAGGTGTATAAGAGCTTGATTTCTTTGCTGCATTAACTCCGTCATCACTTGCTGTCATTGTACATGTTCCGTCATTGATCTGAATATATGTTCCTTCTATGCACTCACCTGCTGTGATATTTATTGTTCCACCATCGATCTGTACTACTGTTGTTGCGTGGATTCCGTCATCTCCTGCCTTCAGATCAAGAGTTCCGCCGCAGATATAGATAAATCCTGTAGAGTTATCGTCATCATTTTCTGCGTGAAGCGCATCATTTCCGGCTGAGACAGTGATATTTCCTGCTGCGATCCTGATGGAATCATTTGCTTCTATGCCCGCATCAGATGCTGTGATATTAATTGTACCTCCTGTGATCTTAAGGTCATCCTTACCGCTGATACCATTATCTGAAGAAACAATGGTAAGTGAGCCTGTTCCGTTGATCGTTATATCATCCTTCGAGAAGATTACTGCGTCTGTCTTGGTGTCTCCGTCTGATGTAAAGCTTCCCGTAACTGAAAGTGAATTACTGCCGCTTACCGTTACAAAGGTCTTGTCGGCGTTTTTAACATAGATGCAAGGTGAATCGTCATTTGTTATGGTTGCGTTATCAAGTACTATCTGAACCTTGTCATCATCTCCGGCATCTACAATTATTGTTGCATTTGAAGCGGTTCCGCTTACTACATATACTCCTTTCGAGCTTATAGTAACGTCCTGTCCGTCGCTGAGGGTGATATACTGTGCCTCAGATGTATCGGCTGTCTGTGCAAGGTCTCTGTCTGTGAAAAAGTCTGTTGCATCCATTACGCCGCCGGATGTTACATTTGCCGTTTCTGTGATTGCTTCTGTTGCTGAAGAAGCTTCTGTCGCAGCTGCTGTTGTCTTTCCTTCTGTCGCTGCAGTAGTTTCTTCCTCAGAGCTTACATTCTCTACCTTAACTGTAGATGCTCCGTTTACTGCTGCCTGAGTATTTGTTTTCACCTCCTCGTCAGTTTTGCTTCCGCAAGCTGCAAGTGATAATATGAGTACTGCTGAAATGATCGCAGTTGTTAATTTCTTATACATAATGATCTCCTCCTTTTTCTTCTTGTTTTTTCGGTTGTTTTGTTTGCTATGGTTGCATCTTACAATGCCAAGCTTAAAGAAAACTTAAAGTAAAAAATATTTTTTAAAATTTTTCTTTCTTTTTTTCAACATCATTTTTTCTGATCCCGGAGTGCTGTTTCCGA
>ONVE01000105.1 GCA_900321215.1 uncultured Eubacterium sp.
AATTATTACTATGTAAAGAACGGTATCGTTGGAAGCTTCACAGGCTTCAGAAAGGGTACCTGCAAGGGTGAAGAAGGCTGGTGGTATTGCGTAAATGCCAAGGTTGATCTCACTAAGACAGATGTATTCAAGACAACAGCTAATGGTATTACAGCTTGGTGGTATGTAAAGGAAGGTAAGATCTGCTTCGAAGATACAGTTGCCAAGAACTCAAAGGGCTGGTGGTATATCCACAACGGCCGTGTAGACTTCTCATATAATGGTCTTGCCAAGAATGAGAGCGGCTGGTGGTTCATCCAGAGCGGACAGGTTAACTTCAACTTCACAGGTATTGCATCACATGCAGGATCAAGATGGTACGTAACCGGTGGTAAGGTTCGTTTCGATTTCACAGGTTGGGTTTACATCTCTGGAGAGTACTACTACATCGTAGATGGTAAGGTTCAGTAATCTTACAGTCCATATAAAATGTTTTTTATGCCGGCTCGGTTTATCCGAGCCGGTTTTTTAATGCCTGCATTTGTGGGCTTTTTTGCGCATGGTTTGATGTGTGAATTGCCATGAGTTGTTGTTTGCGTATGTTTTTCATACCCGGTATGTCATGCCGGTTTATTTATGCACAAAAAAACTTGTGAATAATGCATAAACGGGTGATAAACTATGTTCAGTATGCACAAAGTTATCATTTGTCACAAATTATATGTGGTTAATATGCACAAAATATGATAAACTAGAAATAGCGAACATATTGAAAATATAGGGGATTGCTAAACGTTAATTGATAGCTTCCGGGAGACCGGAACAGAGGTGGAAAGGGATACAGTATGAGTAGATGTTGATTAAGAAGGAGGGGTATTATGAAGAAAAAAATAGCACTGCTTTTTCTTTCAGTCCTTCTATCAGTGGGATTATTTGCAGGTTATACGGTTTACGCCGCTGATCAGCAGAATGTTGGTCTTACAGGTAAAGCAGAAGACGAAAAGAATAAGGATGAGGGCGACGGTCTAAAGATCAGTGACGCCCATATGATCACAAATGAAGATGGCACGTATGTAGATATGATAATGGCTGCGGACAATCCTGACATACTTTCAAGGAGTTCCGGAATCTCGCTTTCATACGCAACCTATCCGGAGAAGTATACTATCTCCAAGAGATCAGGCGTAAGGAATCAGGGTAACTACGGTGTATGCTGGAGCTATGCAGCAAATACCTGCATGGAGACGAATTATCTGAAGAAGGGCTATGGTACTTCGGTAGATTTTTCAGAGTATCAGCTGCTTTATTCAGTATTTCATGGAAATGATGATTCGTACAGGTCTACAGGAACCTGGTACGATGAAGGCGGAAATGTGTATATGGCGGCTTCAGCACTTGCTATGAACCGCGGTCTTGCTTCACAGTCGGCTTATCCATTTGATCCTTCAAAGAAGATGACTGCAGCTGACAGAGACAAGGGTATCGGCCGCATCGAGAAGGTAATGATGCTTAAGAGCTTTCCGACAGATTACAAGTATTACGGCGGAAGCTTATGGTTCGATGTTATCAGCAGGATCAAGCTGTACGTTTCCAAGGGAAATGCAGTCCAGGTCTCATACAACGCAAGTGATCCGTATTATGATTCGGCAACCAATTCATATTACATGGGTTGGGACGAAGGCACCTATAAGCCGGGTTCCAATCATGCAGTAACTATAGTTGGATGGGATGACAACAAGGTTACAAAGGCCGGCAAGAAGGGCGCATTTCTGATACAGAACAGCTGGGGCAATTATCATACGAATAATGGCCTCACATGGATCTCTTATTACAACGCATCGCTCACAACCCCTGCGGTTTTTGTGCTTGGCGATAATGATGTTAATAAGGACGCAAAGGTGTTCTCATACACAGAGGCAGGCTGGGAAGGCCAGTATGTCGCAACCATGGATTCTACATTTAAGGGTGCGAATATCTTTAAGACAGATGCTAAGATCAATCTGAACAAGGTCGGTTTATATGCCTACACAGGTAATAAATACAAGGTAGAAGTGATCACCGGAATTACCGGAGCAAACAATCTGGATCAGGGCAAGGTTGCAGCAAAGGTTACAGGAACGGCAACCGAATCCGGATATTACAGATTAAATCTTTCATCTGCAGTTCCGATAAATGCAGGTGAGAAGTTTGCAGTAGTCGTTACACAGTGGGATGACAGCGGATACTATTATATCCTTTATGAAGGAAGAACCTACTCTTCTTCAAGCACGATCACAAGAGAAACCAAAGTCGGCGCCGGACAGTCATTTACACATTTATATGGCAGCTGGCTTGATAATTCAGTAAACAGCCAGTATATTGCACTTGCCGATAATCAGAAAAATGTATGTGTTTATGCATACGGCGAAGAGGACTATTCGGATGTCAAGACAGTAAACGCAAAGGCGGCAACCCTTTACAAGGCCGGAAATATCAAGTATTATATACGCAACGGCAAATATTATAAGGATGCCAAATGCACCAAGCAGATAACGCTTGCATCTACAAAGACTTATCTCTTCGATAAGAGCACTGTCGGAATCGCACTCTATGAAGGTAAAGCATATTACGTTAAAAATGGTGTCGTAGATACCAGCTTCAGCGGATTTAAGTCGCTGGATGGAAAATGCTACAGGATAAAGGCAGGACTTACCGATACCTCATACAGTAAGATAGCGAAGGTCGGAAGCACCAATATCATTTATTTCAAGGAAGGCGAGCAGCAGACAGGCTTTAAGGGACTTAAGAACTATGACGGCAGTCTTCATTACTTCAAGGAAGGCAAGTTCTACAACAAGATGACCGGCTTCGTCAAGCTGAACGGTACGTATTTCTACGTAAAGAATGGTATCGTGACTTCATTTACAGGCTTCCGTGAAGGAACCGTGGCAGGCAAGGCGGGCTGGTGGTACTGCAGCAGTGCAAAGGCAGTTACAACTAAGACGGGCATAGTAAAAGGAACCGTGAACGGCACTAACGCCAAATGGTATGTAAAGAATGGTATGGTACAGCTCAGCTTTACCGGAACCATTAAGATAGATGGCAAGAGCTATCGCATAGTTAAAGGAAAAGTACAGTAACATTTATTATAAGAAAGGCCGGATCGTTAAGATGGACCGGCCTTTTTATTTGTTGGAAGAGAGGACAAAAATGAATTTTAAAGCAGTGATTTTTGACATGGACGGCGTTATATTCGACAGCGAGAGAGTTTATATCGACTGTTATAAGGAGATAGAGGACGATTTCCATGTAAAGGATACGGAAGAGGTGTGCAAGAAATGTATAGGCATTACAAGTGCTGAGACTGTAAGGATACTTCATGAGCATTATGGCGAGGATTTTCCGGTGGATAAGTTCTACGGTGCAGCAGGAGAAGTCTTCAGGAGAAAATACGAGGAAAACGGTCTTCCGATGAAGCCGGGTGTGACAGAACTCCTTAAATGGCTGAAGGACAAAGGGATAAGCACTGCGATAGCCTCATCCACAAAGACAGAGGTAGTGAAGCAGGAGCTTAAGGACGCCGGAATACTTATCTATTTTGATAAGATAATCGGCGGTGATATGGTCAGTAGAAGTAAGCCTAATCCGGATATCTTCCTCAAGGCGGCAGAAACTCTTCAGGTGGATACAGATGAGGCGTTCGTGATAGAGGATTCATTTAACGGTATCAGAGCCGCACACGCCGCAGACATAAAGGCTATCATGGTTCCGGATATACTGCAGCCGGACGAGGAGATCCGCGGAAAGGCATTTAAGGTACTTGAGTCGCTGCTTGAAGTGAGAGATTACTTTAAAAGTAATGTGGGAGAAACAACCACTTTTTAAAGGATGATTTTGCTGATCATCAGAAGAGCTTTTAGACGTTAGCAACATAGTCTGAGGTAAGAAATATGAGTAGACATGCAAAGAATGACAGATATAAATATATGACCGAGACTCCGGTGCCTAAGCTCATCACGCAGCTTGCTGTACCGACTATCATCAGTATGCTTGTGACCGGTATCTATAATACTGCGGATACGTATTTTGTAGGGCGTATCCCGGTGAATCCGACGCAGGCGACGGCCGCGGTGGGCATAGTTTTTCCGATGATGGCAGTCATCCAGGCGCTGGGCTTTTTGTTCGGGCACGGCTCGGGAAACTTCCTCTCGAGAATGCTCGGAGCAGGCAAGAAGAAGGAAGCTTCGGAAATGGCTTCCACCGGCTTTGCGCTTGCACTTATAGCCGGCGTGGCAGTAGCGGTTCTCGGAAATATCTTCATCCAGCCTGTCGTTGATTTTCTGGCCTCGGGAGATGTGAGTCCGGAGACTCTGGAAATGACATCGGACTATGCAAGGATCATCCTGATCGGTGCACCATTTATGATGTGCCAGTTCGTTATCAACAATCAGCTCCGTTTTCAGGGCAGCGCCGTCTATGCGATGGTCGGTCTTATCGCCGGAGCTATCATAAATATGATACTTGATCCGCTCCTCATACTTTTCTTCGACATGGGCGTGAAGGGGGCTGCATTTGCGACGATATTCGGTCAGATCACAAGCTTCTTCATACTGCTCATCGGAAGCAGGAAGGGCGAGAATATCAGGCTTAAGGTTTCAAATGTCAGGATCAACAGCTACTATGTGATCCAGGTTATAAATGGAGGCGTGCCTTCGCTCTTCAGGCAGGGACTTGCAGCGGTTTCAACTGCGCTCCTGAACCAGGCGGCCGGCAGATACGGCGGAGAGGCTGCGATCGCCGGAATGTCTATAGTTTCAAGGATCATGATGCTTCAGATATCAGCACTGATAGGCTTCGGCCAGGGCTACCAGCCGGTATGCTCCTTCAATTACGGTGCAAAGCTGACCGGCAGAGTCCGCGAGGGCTTCTGGTTCTGCGTCAAATGGGGAACCATCGTTCTCTTCGCACTTGCGGCGCTGTGCTTCACATTTGCGCCTGAGGTGGTAGGGCTTTTCAGAGATGATGAGGACGTTGTATCGGTCGGTATGACAGCTCTAAGATTTCAGGTGGCAGTGCTTCCGATCAACGCCTTCAGTATCATGACCAATATGATGCTGCAGTCGATGGGACGCGGCTTCAAGGCTTCAGTCACTTCCTCTGCGAGAAATGGAATCTTCTTCATCCCTGCAATACTCATACTGCCTGCAATCTTCGGACTTCGCGGCGTTGAGATCACGCAGATGGTTGCAGACATACTGACACTTGCGATAACCATACCATTTGGAATTTCTGAACTAAGAAAAATGAACAGAGAAGAACCTGCAGCCGAGTTTCCAGCCAAAAACATGTGACAAAGCTGTACGGAAGTCGTCAGCCAAAAACATATGACAAAGCTGACACATCAAAGCTGTGTAGAAAAAATCATATAACAACCCTGTCAGCAGTCAGTGTTTGACAATTTATTCGATATGTTATAAATTTTAAGTATATGAAATTAATGCCGTTTTTCCACACATTTGATCAAAAGTGTTGTTGACCTGCGGCATTAAAAGATGAGAAGGAAAGGGAGCTGTAATGAAGAACAAGGAATATCCGTATGAGGAAGTAACCCAGATTTCTGACCTTAAAGATATGATCAGACAGAAGGCTGTGAGCATGCCTGATGATACAGCATTTATCTATCCGTGCGAATCAGGTGAGATGCGTAAGAGCTACAAGGATCTCTTCGAGGACGTTAACGCCTTCGGTGAGTGGATGTACCATAAAAAGATAAAGGACAAGCACGTTGCGATCATTGGAGAAAATTCGTATGAGTGGCTTGTTGCATTTTTTGCAACCGTAAATGGAGGAAGCGTTGCGGTTGCTATAGATAAGAGCCTTCCGGACGAAGAGATCATATCTCTCGCCAAGATGGGCGATACAGACGTTGTATTTGTATCTGACCAGTATTATGAGAAGGTTAAGAAGAAGGCGACCAGAAAGGTTTATAATCTCAAGGATTTTGATGATATCCTGAAGGAAGGCAGAAAGTACCTGAAGGAAGGCAAAAATGAATTTGCCAGATATGAGATAATCCCAGAGAAGACAGCAGCGATACTCTTTACCTCCGGAACCTCCGGAGTCAGCAAGGGCGTAGAGCTGACCAACAAAAATATAGCATTTGAGATCGTTCATACAAGTATGCTTTTCTCTCCGAAGGGCGGAACTCTTGCAGTTCTTCCGTTCCATCATGCATTTGGACTTGTTGTTGCGATCTTCATGATAATGAACTACGGACAGCCTATATTTATAAATAAGAGCCTTAAGCATATCAAGAAGAACATGGAGGAGTTCGGTCCGCAGACCATGTTCCTCGTTCCAATGTTTGTAGAGTATTTCCACAAGCAGATCTGGCTTGAGATCGAGAAGAAGGGCAAGACAAAGGTCTTCAAGAGACTTATGAAGTCTACAGACCTTCTCCGCAAGGCAAAGCTTGACCTGAGAAGCAAGATCTATTCACCGATCAGACAGGTTTTCGGCGGCAACCTCGAATATATCATTTGCGGCGGTGCGGCTCTTGATCCAATGTATGTGCGTGAGTTCAGAACCTGGGGTATAGAGATCTTAAACGGTTACGGCGCTACGGAGTGTTCTCCTTGTACAGCCGTTAACAGAATCTATCATCACAAGGATGGCAGTGTTGGACATCTTGTTCCAGGCATAGAGGTTAAGGCTACAGAGGAAGGCGAGATCGCATTTAAGGGCGAGCTCGTTATGAAGGGATATTATAAGAATCCTGAAGCAACAGATGATGCTTTGATCGATGGATGGTATCATACAGGCGATCTCGGATATGTGGATGAGGACAATTTCATCTTCCTTACAGGAAGAAAGAAGAACCTTATCATTCTCAGCAACGGCGAGAATATATCTCCTGAGGAGCTTGAGCAGGATGTTGCGAGAGATGATGCAGTTCAGGAGGTTCTCGTATATGATGAGAACGGCCGTATAGTTGCGGAGATTTTCCCTGACGAGGCACATTTGGGCGATACAGAATATTTTGAGAAGCTTAAGAGTAAAGTAAATAAGGGACGTCCTATCTACAAACAGATAACCCGTATCAAGCTGCGTGACGAGGAATTCATCAAGAACGCCAGCATGAAGATCATAAGATATAAAAATATACCGGGTATGATGCCTGCAATAGACAAGAAGGAAGATGCAGAATAGTAAACAGGATAATTAATACGTGAAGTTGCGATCCGGAAAAGAATTTCTTTTTCCGGATCGTTCTGCAATAAAAAACAAGCGGATCACAGAGCAGAAAATAAGCCTGTGATCCGCTTTTGAGTTAATCCGGTATTATGCGGAATAAATAGTTATCATTTAGTATTCAAGTATCACTACGCCCCAAGGCGAAAGTGTAAAGCTTTCATCTTTTTTGACCGGTGCAGCCTGAAGCAGATCTGCTGCATCACCGGAGATGTTTTTAACAGTCATTTCTTCGTCTGAGTAGTTTAAGAAGAAGAGAACGTGGCTGCCTTTATCATTTATGCCCTGCTTAACGATGAGTTTGTCATGGTTCTCGAAGGCAAGCTTTGCAGGCTCCTTAAGATCTATTCTTTCGAGCAGGTCGCTGAGGATCTGTACCATAGTATCCTTCTCAGGGAGAGTTGCGATGTAGGCAGCTTTGCCCTTGCCGTAGGAATTAAGGGTTACGGCAGAATACATGCCCCAGTATTTGTGATCGTATGCCGCAAGGCTTTCTGCACTGTCGCAGGTTACAAGCTCCATCCACTCGGTGCATTTGCCGGAGAAGGTACCTTCTGCCTCATTTGTTCTATAAGCGCCGGCGTGTTTTTGATCGGCTGATGAAGAGCAGCTGTATGTAAGGGTGATATCCTTCGGATATGTAAACTGGTCATAATGTATGCCAAGGCATTTATTTATAATGTGCGGCTGGGTGTCGCTGTAGATCTTGAGATATTCATCCGAGAAGCCGCTCTTAAAGGATGCTATCACGTTTCCGCCGCCTTCAACATAGCTGTTTACTGCGTTCAGATAGCTTTCCTTCGCACTGTAGAGGGCAGGGATTATCACAAGGTCATACCTTAAGCTGCGTGAGGCTGTATCTGCGGCGCCGACCTGGGCACTCTCATAGAAATACGCTTCATCGGCCGGGATCACATCATACTCAATGTTCATGTCTGTGAGAGCATCTGAAAATGCCCTGAAGACTGCATTGTAGCTGCATTCCTTGTTATTCTCCGTAGGGAAATGAGAAAGTCCGGTAAGGGAGCTGTTGTCAAGCACCATGGCGATCCTGTTGACCTTCTTCAGGTTTTTGATATGGTCGCCGATAGCTTTCCATTCATTTCCGATGACACACGCTTCACGGTAGGTGGCATTTTCAGCCAGATCATGGGAAAGAACACCCTTCCAATAGCTTTCGATAGCGTTATGGATTGAATGCCAGTGCCAGTACATTACTGAATTTGAACCATTTCCGATGTGGCTGTAGGCCTGCAGGCGGAGCTGACCCGGGAAAGGAAGCCATGCCTGGTTGCCCTGCGCTTCAGTTTCGAGGATGAGGTAGTTGTCATCCTTGAGGGAACGGATGATATTTCCGCAGGCGGTGATCTCATAGCCTGTGAGGTCGTACTGGGACGGATGATAGATGTCGCAGCCGGCCACGGTCATATTTTTAGCGGATTCACGCTGGTCAACCTCAGGATGCATACCGTAAGAATGTCCTCTCCAGCAGAAATCAAAGTTGTGGGTGATGAACTGATCCGGGCGCTTATATTCGGATACTATAGCAATCTGCCAGTTGAAGAAATCAGTCACTATCTTGCGCTGGAATCTTTCGTATTCAGCGCCGAGACTGGCGTTGATAGTCTGGCGTATATCAGGGAAATTGTCCCAGTTATCCACGCGGTTGGACCAGTAATCAAGTCCGAATTCGTGGTTGAATTCTTTGATATCAGGGAATTTCTCCTTCATGTACTCTACGAAGAGCTTCTGGGCTCTCGGACCACAGGTATCATAAGGATGAGTTTCATTGTCAAGCTGGTAGCCGATCACACATTTTCTTCCGGCAACCCTCTCCATAAGCTTACGGATGATCCTTTCACCGTATTTTCTGTAGATCGGTGATGTAAGGTCCATGTTCTGACGTGGACCGTAGGTGTTCTGTCCGTTATGTGTAAGTGCAAGTATATCCTCGGATTTTTTTGCGAGCCACGATGGGATGGCGTAGGTTGGCGTTCCGACGATCACGGAAATGCCGTATTTCTCGGCTGCATCAAGCATCCTGTCGAGGTGGGTGAAGTCGAAGACTCCTTCCTCCGGTTCCCAGGTGCTCCAGGTGGATTCGGCGATACGAATGGTGTTCATGCCGGCTTTGACCATCATTTCCATATCCTTCTCAAGTCTGTCGTAAGGCATATATTCATCGTAATATGCAGCTCCAAAGAGTAATCTGTCAACCTTCATGTTAACTCCCTTCTTAAAATAATTAATAAAATCAATGTGAGCAACCGGTTGCTCAACCACAGTATAACATGTTTTTTGAAAATTAAAACTATTATTTATGACGATTTTCAAGAGGAATATATGGTCAAATATATTAATTTTCGTAAAATTTCTAATAATTTGTTTAAAATGAACACAAATGTGCTATAATATAGCGCGAATTCGTGGCTATACTATGCATTATAGTGTATGGCCGTTTGGGATATATCATAATTCCGGGGAGAAAATAGTATATGTGGATGATAAATTGCATTCTGCTTATCGTCGGAACCGTAGCATCGGTCTGCGGCATAAGCTTTTATTTTAGAAATAAGGAGGCATCAGGTTACATCAGATTTTATATCTGTTCGTACGGCCTCAGTGCGGGCGTATGGTGCTTTTTCTTCGCTCTGATCGGCTTCTCAAATGATCTGGAGCTGTGTTATTCGCTGCGTAAGGCCGGACTTGTGGGCGTAGTCGGTTTCCTTGTAACAGAAACATTTCTTGTAACGGATATCTCCGGCGCAAGGAAGAGCGTTGCAAAAGCGTTTAAGATCTTCGCGGTGGTTGCAGGCATCGTGGATTATTTTGTATTTTCACAGAATGCGGTTGATATATTTGTCAGAAAGAACGGCTGGACTACGTGGGTAGCCAATTCGGATGGATCTTTCAACAGACATGTGCATTCATTTTATGTAGTTATTACTTTTCTGATACTTTTCTCATTTGGTATCGTGTGGATGAAGAAAAATACAGTAAAGAGACTCCGCAGGTTCCTTTATATTGTTTTTGCTGCGAATTTCACGCTGCTTTTCTTCACGCTTCCGGATACATTTCTCCCTGCAATGGGCAAAGAAGCGGTTTCCACTTCGGGAATCGGTGCAGCTCTCTGCGCGATCGTTATGTGGTACGGTGCGACGCAGCTGGGTTCATTTGATATACGCACAGGAAATATCAAAGACAGAATTTTTGACTTCCTTGAGGCCGGTGTTATCGTTCTGGACGTAAACAAAAAGGCTGCAATAATGAACCGTTACTCAAGAAATCTTGAAGAGCCGAACGGCCGTATAGGCAGCGGAATAGATGAATTCTTCGATCTTTCGAAGGAGCAGGCGGATGAAATGTTTAAGACCTCGATGGAGGATATATATGTGGGAAGGCTCTGGAACAGGGCTAAGACCAAGGCTTATTCGGTGAGAATGAGTGCCGTCAGGGACAACCTCGAAGAGGTTTACTGCTTCCTCTGCGTCTTTGTGGATGTTACGGAAGAGGTTGAGGCAGTCACAAAATTTGAGATCGCAAGCCGCGCCAAGAGCCGGTTCCTTGCGCAGATGTCGCATGAGATCCGTACTCCTATAAATGCAGTGCTCGGAATGAATGAAATGATAATCAGAGAGTCCAAGGAAAAGGACATCATCGGCTATGCCGAGAGCATCGATTCTGCCGGAAACACTCTGCTTTCACTTATCAACAGCATCCTTGACTTTTCTAAGATTGAGGACGGCAAGATGGATGTCGTAACAGTTCAGTACG
This sequence comes from uncultured Eubacterium sp., assembly GCA_900321215.1. GTDB lineage: Bacteria > Bacillota > Clostridia > Lachnospirales > Lachnospiraceae > Eubacterium_Q. Next base: position 10,984 of record ONVE01000105.1, read on the forward strand.
ATACAGCTTCCCTTATAAATGATATGTACCATTCGATCATTCAGAGAGCGGATACCAAGGGACTTCTCTTCAGGCTTGATGTGGATGAGACTCTGCCATGTACACTTCGCGGTGATGATGTGAAGGTTTCACAGGTTATCATGAACCTTCTTACAAATGCTGTAAAATACACTGAGAAGGGCAGCGTCACACTGTCTATGCGCGTACATGAGAAGATTGACGGCAAGGTGAAGATCGCTGTATCCGTAAAGGATACCGGTATCGGAATCCGCGAGGCGGACAGAGAGAAGCTTTTTGAATCATTTGAACGTCTTGATGAGATAAGAAATCATAATATCGAGGGAACAGGCCTCGGTATAACCATAGTTAAGAGCCTGCTGGAAATGATGGGCAGCCGCCTCAAGGTTGAGAGTAAATACGGCGAGGGCTCGGATTTTTCATTTATCATTGAGCAGGAGATCTATGATGCAACGCCTATCGGAAACTTTGAGGAGAGACTGAAGAAGAGCACTGTTCATAAGGATAAGGAAGAGCTTATAAATGCACCGAATGCGAAGGTGCTCATAGTTGATGATAACGACATGAACCTGAAGGTTGCTAAGAACCTTCTCAAGCTCTGCGGCATAAAGCCTGACGAAGCGCCTTCCGGCGAGGAAACGATAAGGCTTATGAGAGAGAAGAATTACGATATAGTATTTCTTGATCATATGATGCCTGTTATGGATGGTATCGAGACTCTTCACAAGCTGCTTGATGAACATCTTGTGCCTGAAAGCACGACCATTATAGCCCTTACCGCAAATGCAGTAGTCGGCGCAAGGGAAAGCTATATCGCCGAGGGCTTTGCTGATTATCTCTCTAAACCTATCGAGATAAAGCATCTGGTTGAGAAGCTGAAGAAGTATCTGCCTCAGAGTGCGTATGAAAAGAAGGCTGTGGAAGAGGCTGGAAAGTCGGCTGCAGGTGTTGGAAATACGGCTGTTGAGGAAACAGGCAGGTCGGCTGCAGAAGCTGGAAAGACTGCTGCTGAGGAAAGCGGAAATGTGGCTGCAGGTGAAGCTGCGGTGGATTTTGCTGAAGAATTTATAGAAGAATTTGCACCGGAAGGCGAAGTCTCAACCGGTTTTGATAAAGGAAAGCTTGCGGCTGCCGGCATCAGTGTTGAGACCGGACTTCATTACTGTACAGATGACGAGCTGTATTTTGATATGCTCACTGACTATGTGACTCTCGGCAGAGAGAAGGTTGAAGAGCTGAAGAAGTTCTATGCTGAGCAGAACTGGAAGGATTACAAGGTTAAGGTACATGCCCTTAAGAGTAATTCTGAAATGGTCGGAGCAATGAATATCCACAAGATGGCAAAGGCACTTGAAGAGGCTGCCAAGAACGAAGACATTTCATATATCGAGGCCCATCACAGCGAGCTTATCTCAGCGTATGACAAGACTGCTGCTGATATAGAGAATTGCAGATAATGCACTCTGAAAGTAATTCCGCACAGGCATAACGGGCTGCAGGTAAAACGGTGTAAGAAAATGTAAGCGGGTATGGATTTTAATATTTACATGTGGTAAAATATCCTTATGTATCTTTCGCTTGGGAAGGAAGATTGCTTATGGAAAAAAGAAGGGGATTCAGGAATCAAATACTTTTATTTTTGTGCTGCTTTTTAGTTCTATTTTCACTTATTCCACCATTTAATTCCAGCGCAGAGGGGGAGGACCATAAGGTTGTTCGTGTCGGGTGGCACGAAGAACCGTATTTCATCGTGGATGAAAACGGTCGAAGATCCGGATACTCTTACGAATACCAGCAGAAGGTTGCGGCCTATACAGGCTGGGACTATGAGTATGTAGAGGGCAGCTGGTCTGAGCTTTTGCAGATGCTGAAGGACGGCGAGATAGATATGCTTGCTAACCTCTCATATTCGGCTGAACGTGCCGAGAGCATACTGTATTCTTCTCTTCCAATGGGTACGGAGTCTTATTATATCTTTTCAGCGCCAGGCGATATTTCCATCAAGCCTGATGATTACAGTACCTTGAATGGTAAAAAGGTCGGCGTTGCCAAAGGCAGTTTTCAGAAGAATCTTTTCATGGAATGGGCAGAGGAACATGATGTTCAGGTAGAGCTTGTCGAGATGGCAAGCACCGAAGAGGAGTCTCTCAAGCTTCTTGGAAGCGATTTGGATCTTTTTGTTACCATGGATGTATATGCAGACCCTCAGTCCGCAGTTCCGATCTGGAAGATAGGTTCATCTGATTTTTATTTCGCACTCAGCAAGGATCGTGCTGATCTCCTGGCAGAACTGAATAATGCAATGAGTAAGATACAGGATGAGAATACTTATTATAATCAGCAGTTAAATGATAAGTATCTTAAGAGTAACGAAACTAAGATGTATCTTAATCCTGATGAGCTGGAGTGGCTTCAGAAGCATCAGACTATCCGTATCGGATATCAGGATAATTATCTGGCCTTCTGTGCGAAGGATGATGAGACCGGAAAGCTTATAGGTGCATTGAAGGACTTCTTGGATTATGCCGAGACCGTGCTTGAAAATGCAGAGCTTAAATTTGAACCGGTAGCATATTCGACGGCGGCAGACGCTATAGAAGCTTTGAAAAGGGGCGAGGTTGACTGTGTATTTCCGTGTAACCTTGCCATAGACGAAGCTGAGAATATGGATCTTGTCATAACACCTGCTTTGATGAAGACAGAGATGGATGCGCTGATCCGTTCAGCTGATCAGAAGAGCTTCCTGTTTAATAAGGATGTTACTGTAGCTGTAAATGAAGGAAATACCAATTACGAGCTTTTTCTGAAGAATTATTTCCCGGGATGGAAGATAAAGCATTATAAGAATACTGATGCCGGACTTGTAGGCGTATCCCAGGGTGAGGCTGACTGTGTGATCGTCAGCAATTACCGTTACAACAACCTTGCCAAGCAGTGCGACAGACTGAAACTGGTAAGTGTATATTCCGGCGTGGATCTCGAGTACTATATAGCGGTCAGAAAGGGTGAGCCGGAGCTTTACTCGATATTTGCAAGGATCATAGCTATTGTTCCTGGCAGTATTGTCAATGCGGCTCTTACATATTATTCTTCTGTGGATGCAAAGACCAGCTTTATGGAATTCATCAGAGAGAATATCGTTCTTGTAATGGCAGCTATTACCGGAGTCCTTTTGGTCATCATTTTCCTGCTTGTAATCTATATCAGAGCGCAGAAAAAGGCTTCCAAGGAACAGCACATGGTTGAGAACCTTAACAAACAGGTCTATGTCGATGCGCTCACGCATGTGCGCAACAAGGGCGGTTTTGATAAGTATATTGATTCACTTAAGAATAAGATCTCAAATGGCGAGATAAAGGATGTTGCGGTTGGAATGCTTGACTGCAATAATCTTAAGACCATAAATGATAGATACGGTCATGAGAAGGGCGATGTCTACCTTAAGGCAGCTACAAAGCTGATCTGCAGCATCTTCCAGCACAGTCCTGTATTCAGAATCGGAGGCGACGAGTTTGTTGTCGTACTGACCGGAGAGGATTTTGATAACAGACAGGACCTTATCAGAAAGTTTGAATTTACAAGAAGAGATATCTGTGCAGCGGCTGAAAACGCCTGGGATCAGGTTCATATCGCTATGGGTATAGCGGTTTATGATGCCAGCGAGGACAGTACTATCGAGGATACTGTAAAGCGTGCTGATGAAATGATGTACGAGAACAAGAGGTATCTGAAGAAGGTTCAGTACAGATTCTAAAAAATATGAGCAAACGGTTGCTCAAGACTGCTAAAAAATGCTTCCCGGTTGAGGAGGCATTTTTTATTTTGCTTTGAACCGGAAGAGACTTTTTGTATAAAGTGCATAAAATTCTTATGAAAAAATTAATAAAATTAGGTCTTCCATTTTTTTGACAAGGGGTATATACTCAATATTGAGCAACCGATTGCGCACTTGATAAAATAAAGCACTTTTGAAACTTGGGAAGATTTGGAACGCTTAAATATCAGTAAAAACGCAATATGGTAAAAAACAACAATGCAGGCGGCAGAGCCGCAGCAAAAGAGCAGCTTGGTATATCACACACGTTAGACCGAATATAAGATTAAACGGAGGGTAAAAAGAAAGATGGACAAGTTTATCGTTAATATCATCCATCGTCCGGAGATGGTCCCGGAGTATTCTGCAACTGTTACAGGACAGGGCAAAGAGGAAGATATCGGAGACAAGAAGCTTCTGACAGAGTCGCTCGACATTTTCAAGACTCAGCAGAGACTTGCGCATGAGAACGGACTTAAGGTTACAATTCAGATGACATATGCAGCACTCTTTAATGATGAGGCTGTTGAACTTGCAAAGCATGATCACGAAGTTTACGGTGATGAGATAGCACTTTCACTTCTCGGACTTCCTTGCGAGGAGTTCAGAGAGAAGTATAAGACCAAGGATTTCTGTATCTGGATGTTCTCTCTTGAGGATAAGAAGACTATCGTTACAGATGTATTTGAGAAATTCCACGACAGATTTGGTTTCTATCCGGAATCAACCGGTTCATATTATATGGATGCAGACCTTATCAATTTCATCAAGGAGAAATATCCTATGGTGAAGTGTGCGGTTGCAACCTGCTGGGAGGAAGGCCCTAAGGCTTACCATACCTGCAACAATTCATGGTATACACTTTTCGATGGAGGCCCATGGGCACCATGGATCCCTTCAAAGCAGAACACACACGCTCCTGCTGCAAATGAAGCAGAGGACAGCGGTATCGTAGCAATCCCTCACCTTTCGCGTGACCTTATCGCATGCTACGACGGAAATGGTTCTAACTTCGGAACACATCCACAGAACGTACTTCGTGGAATGATCTATGATACTAAGACATGGGATTATCCATATCTTTACAATCTTATCGATCAGTATCGTTCACTTGAGAAGTACAACAACGGCTATGCTTACAACATGATGTTCGTAGGACCTGGCTGGATGAACAAGATGGGACGTTGGGAGGCTCCATATGAGCTCCTTCTTAAGTCTTACAGCGACGGATGTGCTTATTACGGAAAGCTCAAGAAGGAAGGACTGCTTGCAGACCTTACAATGAGCGAGTTTGCTGATTATTATCGTCAGAAGAAGACATATACAGAGCCTGAATGTGCACTCTGGAGAGATATTCTCTATGGTTCAGACAAGCAGCTCTTCTGGTACTGTGACCCATACATGAGAGCATGCGTAAATATGGATCAGGGCGGTGCAATCGTTGATCTTCGTCCATACGCTGCAAAGCTTGAGTGGCCTGTAGGTATCGGAACAAAGCACGTACAGGATGCTTCTTATCCATTCCTTATCCAGGAGAAGTACCGTGCAGGATACTTCACACATTATGCAGGAGAAGGAACAGTACGTTCAGCTAAGCTTTCATACAAGGGCGAGGAGGTTGACCTCTGCCTCTGCCGTACAAAGGCTCATTTCTCACAGGAAGGTAAGACAAGAATCCTTACACTTGATCCTGTAGAGATCCAGTTCAACGGACTTACAGTTAAGCTTCAGACCAAGGAGTACTTCGAGGAAGGCTCATCAAATATCAAGATTGAGAGAACTATCCTTGAAATGAGCGATCCTACAGCTGAAGTTACACTTAATGAATATATGGTTGCATGCTATGGTACTACAGAGTATCCGGAGGATATGACCGGAATCACTCTTAAGGTAAGCGGCAGCGAAGAGAAGACAATTAATTACGAATATAAGTGCAGAGAAGAGTCACTCCTTGGAGCAAAAGAGGCATCAGCTGTTATCCCTGCTATCGAGACAAGAGTTTCACTTACAGCAGAGAATCCTGAGGCTGAAGGCTATATCAGAGAGGGATATGCATTTTCACCTATGTTCACACTTGGTTTCAAGAAGAAAATATCTGACAAGGAGGTATTTGCAACATGGCTCAATCTGGAAAAGGCAAATTAAATTACAGATGCCCTTCATGCTTTATGAGGGATCTTGACATTGATATGTTCTACGATAAGGACAAGAAGGAATATTATTGTATGCGCTGTCAGTTCACAGGAACTGAGGAGGACGTACTCAAGGTAAATGAAATGGTACGTTTCCGTTATAAGGCTATGGCAAAGCGCTTTACAAAGTTTGATTTTGATTAATAGTTTAAACCTTTTACCCTAAATAACAGCCGGAATATCTTACCCTAGATTTCCGGCTGTACCCTTATTATCCTGCAGTATCGCGGATGGGTGATGCAGCGCGGCGGAGGCAGTGGATGCGGCTGCTGTGTTTGCTGGTTGGATTCTGCTGATGCGGCTG